>CALPMR020000001.1 GCA_943324725.2 Bordetella parapertussis
GCCGGCGGTGGAAAAGCAGATCCCGTTCAACTTCGCTGACGCCAGCCTGGCGGACTGGGCCAACCTGCTGGGATCGGTGCGCGAACCGGATTTTCAGGTCTGCATCAACCTGGCCAGCGGCCGGCAGGTGGATCTGATGCTGTCGATGAGTCACATCGCCACCCGCATCGCCCGGGGAGGGTTTTCAGCCACCGCCAAAGTGACGCCACCCCAGGGGGGCTGGGCCAGCCAGGCACTGGCTGCCTATCTGCAGCCGATCGGGGTGCGGCTGGACGCCGAAGCGAAGGCCGATCAGCGGAGCCCAACCAGGGGAGTGGATCAGTTCGCCAGCGCTCACCAGAGGCCCCGAATCAGCTGAGGCTTGGAAGGCAGGACGGGATCGTAGATACAGGCGGGCTCGCCGAGCTCAACGCCGATCGGTTGGGTAAGCAGGGCTTGGGCCAACAGCAGATCGGTCGATGGGCTGCCAGCAGCCTCGGCGACCGGGGAAGACGCCGCGGCGGCTGCCTTGCAGGGCGAAAGGCTGGGCTCAACGCCAGATCGGTGCTGGCCGCCAAGCCGAGGATTAGCCAAGCAGCAGAACCGGAGCGCAGGGTTGACAAGGACACCCTGAACCTCGGACGCACGATTGCTGGAAGCAAAAAGAACAGATCGGCCTGAACGACTGACGAGCAGACGCGAAGTTACTGCGAACTGGGATTGGTCCCACCGCCGCCGCCATCACTGCTGAACGCTCCAGCAGCAGCGGCCACGCCCACACCCACCAACACCACAGCTCCCAAAATCAACAGGGGAGAGATTCCAGCCGCTGCGGCTGGAGCCGCAACCACGGCTCCAGCCGCAGCTCCGGTTGGAGCCACAACGGGTGCTTTATCCGCTTGGGGCACCTGGGCCAGTGCGGTTTTCTGCAGCTGGGCCCGCTCGAGGGCGTCACTGATGGCCGGCATCGTCTTGACGCCATTGCCATTGATGCGGAACAACTGGACGGAGGCGGCTGGCAGCGCCCGGGCAGGCAAGGTGCCCAGACCCAGAGCCATCAAGACCGGCAGGCCGATCAAAGGACGCAGTCCGAAACGCACCCTGAAGGAGGCACAGGCCCGGCTCTCATCACTGCGCTGGCTGGAACCGGTCATCAAAGCGAATTCCACTAAATGTGCTGCAGTATTGCATCACAGCTTCTCAGATAGCAAGCACCTGTGGCGGGGACCCAGTCAGCGCAGTCCCGGCCCCGTTTCCAGACTGCTGTCCAGTCGATCCATCCCAGTTGGTCCGCCACGACCGGCAAGCCAGCGTTCGGTGGAGCCAGGTGGATCTCATCACCATCGCACCACTAGAAAGATCCACAACGCCGGATTGACGGCCACCGAGACCTTGCAGGCACTCCAGCACGCGCCGATCTCTGCCGGCGCCAGCGCGGCTCGATTCGGCCCGGCACCACGTCCCGATCACATCGGGTCTGGAGCCGGGCAGGGGGCCTGGGCACCTCCAGCCCCCTACGAAGCCTTCCCAGCCAGCACCGCTGCGGCGATCGTCAGGTCAAAAGGGGTGGTGAGCTTGATGTTGGCGGGGGAGGCCGGCAACACCCGCACCGGCCAGCCCAGCCGCTCAAACAGGGCCGCATCATCGGTGACGCTCCAGCCTTCGGCTTCCGCCTGGTCATGGGCCTGCCGCAGCCGCTGCACCGGGAAGCCCTGGGGGGTCTGGGCGGCCCAGAGCTGGCTGCGATCGGGGGTGCCACTGATCGTGCCGTTCCCATCCACACGTTTGATCGTGTCGGTGACCGGGGTGGCAGCGATCACCGCCTCGCCTGCCCGTACCGCGGCCACAGCGCATTCGAGCAATTCGACGCTCACCAGGCAGCGAGCCCCGTCGTGGATGAGCACCCCTTCGGCCGCCGCCGGCAGCGCCGCCAGCCCCCGCCGCACCGACTCCTGACGGGTGTCCCCCCCCACGATCCACTGCACGGGTCGATCCGGTTGAGCCGCGGCCACGATCGCGGCAATCGGTTCGGCATCCAGCGGCTGGCCGACGATGCCGATCCAGCTGATGGCCCCGCAGCCCAGGACCGCATCCAGGGTCCAGGCCAGCACCGGCCGACCAGCCACCTCCAGCAACAGCTTGTTGCCGGCGCTGCCCATGCGGCGGCCACTGCCGGCGGCGGCGATCAGCAAATGCACAAGCAGCTCCGGGTCGGGTCGGTCCAGCAGGACCACGCTCCATACAATCAGGCCGCCCGGTCCCATCGGTTTGATGCGTGCACTGTTCCTGATTCCGGGCGATGCGGTCGACCAGCTCCAAGCTCTGCCGGCCGTGGCAGCCGTGGCCCAGCAGCTGAACTTCGCCATCCAGGTGGCCTGTGCCCCCGCCGTCGCCGGCGTCTGGAGCCTGCTGCCTGCCGTGGAGAAGTTGATCCCGTTCAACTTCGCTGACGCCAGCCTGGCGGACTGGGCCAACCTGCTGGGTTGCGTACGGGAGCCCGATTTTCAGGTCAGCATCAACCTGGCCAATGGCCGGCAGGTGGATCTGATGCTCTCGATGAGCCACATCCCCACCCGCATCGCCCGGGGGGGATTTTCGGCCACCGCCAGAGTGACGCCGCCCCAGGGGGGCTGGGCCAGCCAGGTCCTGGCCGCCTATCTGCAGCCCATCGGCGTGAAACTCGAGACTGAAAGCTTCCGCCTCAGCCTGGCCAGGCCCCAGCTGGATCAGGCCAACGCCTCCCTGCCCGCCGGCGACGGGCCGATGCTGCTGCTGGCACCGGCCAACGTGCCTGGCGACTGGCCCGGCGAGCGCTGGCAAGACCTGCCGAACCGGATCCGCACCAACCTGCCCGCCTTGCGCTGCCTGCAGGTTGGGCCGGCCGATGCGGCCCACATCCTGCAGCGGGCCGCGCTCGTGGCCGCCAGCGATGTGGTGCTGGCCAGTGATCCCCTCAGCGAGGAACTGGCCCTGCTCTGCGGCGTGCCGATGGTGGCCCTCGGCCGCGATCACGACAGCCTGCCGCAGCGGCCGGGAGTAAAAGGACTGACAGCCGCCGCCGGCCTGGATGCTCTCTCCCCTGACGACGTGCTCGCTGCCCTGGGACTGGTCTGACCCCCTGCCGGCGCCTGGACCATGAAGTCCCGCCGCCCCTGGTTCCGCCGGTCGCCCCCCACCTCCCGCTCCAAGCAGCCCTGGTTACTGCCGCTGCTGGCGCTGACTCTGGTGATCAATGCCAGCGCCATCGGCTACCGCATCACCGAAGGCTGGGACTGGGGTGACTGCTACTGGATGGTGGCGATCACCATTCCCACGATCGGCTACGGCGAGGTCGAACCGCTCAGTGCCGCCGGCCGGGTGGTCACGGTGTTTTCGATCATTGGCGGTGTGGTGGTGGTGCAGTTGACCATCCGCAGCCTCGTGACCCTCTCGGAGGCGGGCTACTTCCGCAAACTGCGCCAACGTCGCTTCATCGACTGGGTACAAACCATGCAAGACCACGTGATCCTCTGCGGCTACGGCCGCATCGGCCGCGAAATCGCCGCCCAACTGGGCCAGGAAGGCATTTCGCTGCTGGTCGTCGAGCTGGATCCGGACCGGCGCGATGCCGCCGAGGAAAAGGGCCTGCCAGTGCTGCTCGCCGACGCGACTCTCGATGAAACCTTGCTGGAGGCCGGCGTCCTGCGCTGCCGCAGCCTGGTGGCGGCCCTCCCCAACGACGCCGCCAACCTCTATGTGGTGCTCAGCGCCCGGGCCATGGCCCCCAAGCTGCGGCTGATCGCCCGCTCCGACAGTGAAGAAGCCGAACGCAAACTGCTGCAGGCCGGCGCCGACCGGGTGATCAGCCCCTATGTGGCCGGTGGCCGCACGATGGCCGCCACCGCCCTGCGACCGCTCTCGGTGGATTTCATGGATCTGCTGGCCGGCTCCGACTGTGAGGTCGAGGAGTTCCAGCTCAGCGATGAGCCCGCCATGCTCGGCGAATTGCTGGGCCGGACCTTGCAGGATCTGCATCTGCGCCGCCGCACCGGCGCCCTGGTGCTGGCGGTGCGCAATCCGGAGCCGAGCATCAGCAATCCCTATGCCTATCGCGGCAGCACCTATGCCAGGGGAGGGCCTCAACTGATCGCCAATCCTGGCGGCGACGTCCAGGTGATCCCTGGCCAACTGATGGTGGTCCTGGGCAGCAAGGAGCAGCTCGCCCGCTTCCGGACCCTGCTCGGGGCAGCGGTGGTGGAGGAAAGCCCGATGACCGCCTGAGGGCGAGGCCATACGATCGCCGGCGCAGCTGTCCCCATCCCATGCCCAGCGCCACCCCTGGCTCCGATCAGGCCACCGCCGGCGCCGCCGGCGGCGCACCGGTTGCCCTCGTGACCGGCGCCAGCCGGGGCATTGGCCGCGCCATCGCCGAGAACCTTGCGGCATCGGGCTTCATCGTGGTGGTGAACTACGCCAGTTCCACCGCAGCGGCCGCTGAGGTGGTGGCAGCGATTGAAGCCGCCGGCGGCAAGGCCTGGAGCCACCAGGCCAATGTCGGCGATGAACAGCAGGTGGAGGGCCTGTTCAAGGCGGTGCAGGAGCGGCAGGGGCGCCTCGATGTGCTGGTCAACAACGCCGGCATCACCCGCGACGGCCTGGTGCTGCGCATGAAGACCGCCGACTGGCAGAGCGTCATCGACCTCAATCTCACCGGAGTCTTCCTCTGCACCAGGGCCGCCAGCAAGCTGATGCTCAAGGCCCGCCGCGGCCGCATCATCAACATCACGTCAGTGGTGGCCCTGATGGGCAATGCCGGCCAGGCCAATTACAGCGCCGCCAAGGCAGGCCTGCTGGGGCTCACCCGCAGCAATGCCGCCGAGTTCGCCCCCCGCGGCGTCACGGTCAATGCCGTGGCCCCGGGCTTCATCGCCAGCGACATGACCGAGAAACTCGACAGGGAGGCGATCCTCAAGATGATTCCCCTCAATCGCCTCGGCAGCCCGGCCGAGGTGGCCGGTGCAGTGCGCTTCCTGGCCGCCGATCCCGCTGCCGCCTACATCACCGGCCAGGTGCTGCAGGTGGATGGCGGCATGGTGATGCGCTGAACAGCGAAGGCAACGGCAGCAGCAGCAGCCTCAGGACTGTTCCGCGACCAGGGGCTGGCCGAGATCTTCCCGTAGGCGCCTGATCCTCTGCAGCAGGCGCAGCCGGCGGCTGCGGGCAGTGATCGTCAGAAACAGCCGCACCGGCACGTACACCAGAGCCATCAGCAGACCAAGGGCCGCAATCAACAGAAACACCATGCCGTTGGCCGTGGTTGCCGGGCCCAGGCCGGCTTCTGCCGCCGCACTGGCAACGGCCGTGTCGATTGTCTGCTGCAGCAGGTCATCCATGATCTGGACGTTATCGAGGCGACCGCTGCGATGCAGGCTGGCGACCCTCCCCGGGCCATTCGGCTTTCCCCACCGCAGGCTCGCTGACCCCTGAGGCGCCCATGTGGGACGCTGCTAGAAGCGTGCTCAATTTTCTCGTCCGATGGCCAAGCTGATTCGCTTTTCCGATGAATCCCGCGATGCACTCGAGCGCGGGGTCAATGCGCTGGCTGAAGCAGTCAAGGTCACAATCGGACCCAAGGGCCGCAATGTGGTGCTCGAGAGAAAGTTCGGAGCCCCCGACATCGTCAATGACGGCGTCACCATCGCCAAGGAGATTGAACTCGAGGATCCCTTCGAGAACATCGGCGCCAAGCTGATTCAGCAGGTGGCCTCCAAAACCAAGGACACCGCCGGTGACGGCACCACCACTGCCACCGTCCTGGCTCAGGCGATGGTGCATGAGGGCCTGCGCAACGTGGCCGCCGGTGCCAACCCGGTCGCCCTGCGCCGTGGCATGGAGAAAGCCACCGCCCAGATCGTGGCGGGGATCCGCGCTCAGGCGCGGCCCGTGGCCGGTGAGGCCATCCGCCAGGTGGCCACCGTCAGCTCCGGCAACGACGAGGAGATCGGCCGGATGATCGCCGAGGCGATGGAGAAGGTGAGTGCTGATGGCGTGATCACCGTGGAGGAATCGAAGTCCCTCGCCACCGAGCTGGAGATCACCGAGGGCATGGCCTTTGATCGCGGCTACTCCTCTCCCTATTTCGTCACCGATCAGGAGCGGCGCGAATGCGTCTTCGAGAACCCGCTGCTGCTGATCACCGATCGCAAGATCGGCACCGTGGCTGATCTGGTGCCGGTGCTCGAGGCCGTCTCCCGCAGCGGCCGGCCGCTGGTGATCCTGGCCGAGGACGTCGAAGGAGAGGCCCTGGCCACTCTGGTGGTCAACAAAACCCGCGGCGTGTTGCAAGTCGCCGCAGTGCGGGCCCCTGGCTTCGGCGATCGCCGCAAGGCCATGCTCGAGGACATCGCCGTGCTAACCGGCGCCCAGGTGATCTCCGAAGATCGGGCGATGAGCCTGGAGAAGGCCACCCTGGAGGATCTGGGCAAGGCCCACCGGATCACGATCACCAAGGACCAGACGACGATCGTGGCCGATGAAGCCCGCAAGACAGCCGTGGCCGAGCGGGTGGCATCGATCAAACGGGAGTTCGAGGCCACCGACTCGGACTACGACCGCGAAAAACTGAGTGAGCGCATCGCCAAGCTGGCCGGCGGTGTCGCCGTGATCAAGGTGGGTGCCCCCACCGAAACCGAACTGCGCAACCGCAAGCTGCGGATCGAGGATGCCCTCAACGCCACCCGCGCCGCCGTCGAGGAGGGCATCGTCGCCGGTGGTGGCAGCCTGCTGCTGCAGCTGGGTGATGCCCTGGGCAGCCTGGCCGCCGAGCTCAGCGGCGACGAGCGCACCGGCGTCGAGATCGTGCAGCGGGCCCTCGCCGCCCCGGTTCGTCAGATCGCCACCAATGCCGGCGCCAATGGCGACGTGGTGATCGAGGAGATCCGCCGCTCGGGTCAGGGCTACAACGCCGTCACCGGCCGCTGCGAAGACCTGCTAGCCGCCGGCATCCTCGATGCCGCCAAGGTGGTGCGCCTCGGCCTGCAGGATGCGGTCTCGATCGCCTCCCTGCTGATCACCACCGAATGCGTGATCGCCGATAAACCCGAACCCGCCGCCCCGCCAGCCGGTGATGGCGGCATGGGTGGGATGGGCGGCATGGGTGGAATGGGCGGCATGGGCGGCATGGGGATGCCCGGCATGATGTGAGCCCCTGCGGCCCACCCAGCCGCGTCTCAGAGATCCCTCAGCAGTCGCGCATGCAGGCGACAGACGCTGAGGGCTTTCTGTGGCGGGTCGCTGCAGAGCTTGCCCAGTTCCCGGTTGAGGGCCTGCATCTGGACCAGGTGAAGCGTGCTCATCGGCAAGCCGAACAGCACGCTGCCGAACAGGGCAACGCCACCGCAGGTCACGGAGCAGGACAGAGGAACCAGGAATCGCATGACAACCTTCCCAGCCGTGGACGGTCAAGGTTGTGTCCGTCCACGCTGGCCAATGACGCCATTCCCATGGTGCCCAGGCTGGCTGCCGTCGAGAACGCTGCGATACAAATCCTTGGCTTTGGAGCCCACTGCCGCTGCCATCGCTATCGACGGCCCTGGTGAAGCCCAAGCGCGCTGCTGGGCAGCCAGCACCAAGCCGCTGAAAGCCTGGAGGATCCCGCCGGCAGGCATCAGGATCGCGGCTGGGGCTCGGCCCTCGGGGTTCGGAGGGTTGCCGTCATGACGCCGCCGTCAGGCCAGGTCTTGGCCTGCACTTGCCGCTCCGGCGATAGGCACGCCGACAACGCAGCGCACCAGGCTCTCAGCGGCTGCGGGCCGCAGCGGCCATCGCCCGCGCATAGGCCGCCACCTGGAGATCCACGCCGGTGATCGCCGTACCCACCACCACGGCATCAGCACCGGCCCCGAGGGCCCGGCTGGCCTGCTCCGCCGAGCCAAGGCCACCCTCACAGATCAACAGGGTTGCAGCGGGCAGCTGGGAGCGCAGTGGCCCCAGCAGATCCCAGGCCGGCGGTCTGAGGCCGGCGCTGGCCTCGGTGTAGCCGTAGAGGGTGGTGCCCACCCAGGCGCAGCCCAGCTCAGCGGCCCGTAGCCCGTTGGCGAGGCTGTCGATATCGGCCATCAATGGCGCCCCCAGTTCGGCCGCGGAGCGCGCGACCAGCTCCTCCAGCCGCTGGCCAGCGGGGCGATACCGCTCAGTCGCATCGATCGCCACCACGTCGGCACCAGCGGCCCACACCGCCTCAATCTCCGGCCAGCCCGGGGTGATGTACACGGGGCTATCGGCAAAACTGCGCTTCCACAGACCGATGATCAGAGCCTCGGGGCAGCGGCGCCGCACCGCTCCGATGTGCTCGGGGCTCTCCAGCCGAACCCCCACCGCCCCATTGGCCAGGCTGGCCTCGGCCATGGCGGTGATGACGGCTGGATCGCGCAGCGGTGAGCCCTCAGGAGCCTGAACCGAGACGATCAGACCACCGGCCAGGGCGGCACGGCCCAGACGGTCAGGAAGGGAGAAGGTCATCGGGACTGGACTCAGGAGGCACGGGGCAGATCATCATCAGCCGCCAGCCAGGCGCGCAGGTCAGACAGGGCCTGGGGGGCTGGTGCCGGACGGGTTTCGCCCTGGCGGCGCCCGAGCAAGCGCTGACGCAGCTGCTGGGTGGTCGACAACCGGGCCTGCGGTTCGGCAGCCGTAGGGTTCGGTGACCCGGTATCGCCGGCGAAGCTCGGCCCAAACGCCGCCACCGGAGCCTGATGCAGGGGCAGTGGTGCAACCGATTCGCTCGCCAACCCGTCATCCGGCTGTGCCAGCGACCAGGGAGCCGCAAGGGACTCGGCCCCGCTGGCGGCGGCCAGAGTTGCGCTGGCTCCCGTTGTTTCGGCGCTTGAGGTCGCTGGCTCAGCCTGTTCCAGCGAAGCCTGAGGCTGGGATCCAGCGACTGGATTCGGCCCCTGCAGGCTGGAAACCGCCTCCTCCACGCAATCGCGAACCATCGTCTTCACCCGTGACAGGGAAAAGCGGCTGCGCAGGCGATCGCCAAGTCCGGCGATGCGACCTTCGGCCCGGCCCCAGAAACCAGCGGCCTGGCCAGACACACCACCGGCGCCCTCCGACTCCGCTGCCAGCTCCTGGCCATCCTGAGAGCGATCGCTGCTGTCGAGGAGATGGCTTGGTGATTCATCCACCAGCAGCGCCTGATCCAGTGGTCGAGGGATCACGAAGGAGAAGGGACGTTGGGGCTGCAGTTCCGCTGCAGGATCCAGAGAGGGATCGCCGATCAGCTCCACTGGAGGTTCTGGATGATCGGCGAAGGGTTGTTCAGCCAACTCCGTCGACTGGCGATAACCGGGAAACTCGGCGGCCAGGGCCGCAAAGGCCGCATCCACGGCCGCCTCGGCACGCAGGTCCAGCTCATGACTGACCACCAGCTGCTGGGGCAGCGTCTCCGGCTCCAACCCCTGGGGCTGGGCCGACGTGACGATCTCGCCGCCCTGATCAGACTCAGCGAAGGCCGCAGCCGAGGCCACTGCCCCAGCGGAACCAGCGGCAACTGGATCCATCGTCATGGCAGGTCCAACCGCACCAGCCCTGACTGTCAGCTCCGCCGTCCCTGAGGCGAACGAGCTCACCTCCTCGGCCAGTCGGTTGGAATCACTGGAGGCCTGCTCCTGGGGAGACTGGAACGCCGCAGCCGCGAACGGCTCGGCCAGCAGCAGCTGGTCCAGCCAGATCCAGCCCCGCTGCTCTGGCTCCAGGACCAGGCTGCGGCGGCGCAATTGATCCAGGGCGCCGACGCCCCGCCGATGAACCAGCTGCTGCAGAAGTCGCAGGCAGATGGGTGCATCGCGACGGCCCAGAGCCTTCAGAAACTCGGCTTCAGGATCGGGTCGCGCTGGCAGGGACGGGGCGGAACCAGGAAGGGGCTGGGGCACGGTGACTCAGGTGAGTTTGCGATCCAGCAGGGGACGGATCGCCAGGAAAAGACCCACCGCCAACACCGCCAGGATCCCGAGACAGGTGGCGGCAGTGAGGTCGCCGTAGGGGGCGTTCAGCACCACGTTGGAGAGGTGGAACGCCCCGCCGTAGGCGGCACGGATGGGTTCAATCGCGAAGGTAAGGGGATTCAGCGCCGCTAGCCAGCCCAACCAGCTCGGCATGAAGGAGATGGGAGCCAAGGCGGTGCTGGCGAACAACAACGGCAGGTTGGCCACGAAGATCACAGCGATCAGCTCGATGTGGCCGGGCAGGGCGAAGGCCAGGCCCAGGCTGAGGGCCGTGACAGCGAACACCAGCAGCAGCAGGGTGACCAGCACCAGCAGCAGCCCGGCGGCTCCGGGCCAGCCATAGCCCAACAGGGCGGCTGTGACCATGATCGCCAGGCTCTGCACCAGGCTGAGGCTGGTGATGTACAACACCGAAGCCAGCACGATCGAGCTGCGGGAACGCAACGGCGCCACCAGCAACCGGTTCAGGAAGCCGAACTCCCGATCGAACATCACCGGCAGGCCGGCGTTGAGGGCAGCGCTGAAGGCTGTGAAGACGATCACGCCGGCACCCAGAAAGCGGCCATAGCTGCCGCCACCGGGCAACAACCCCTCAGGGGCCTTGGCAAACAGGGCCCCGAACAGCACCAGCCAGATCAGGGGCTGCAGCACCCCTGCCACCAGGGTGGAGGGCCGCCGGGCCAGCTGCACGAACAGGCGGCGCGTCAGTGCCAGGGTTTCCTGACGGATTTCAGCGAAGGCGGAAGGGCCTTCAGCAACACCCTGCAGGGGTCCCAGGGAAGGGTTGGCGCTGGTCATCGTGGGAGGGGGGAACAGCAGGACGGACGGCGCAGCTCAGCGCATGGACTGCTTGCGCTCGAGCTTGGGGTCGCGTAGGCCGGCCACCGAAAGCTCCGCATCCATGAGGGTGCGACCGGTGGCCTGCAGGTAGACATCATCCAGGCTGGGACGGCTCTGGGCGAGGGCGAAGACCGGCAGCTCGGCCGCCGCCAGCTGCTGGCGCAATCGCTCGATCACCCCGCCGTCCTGGACGACGAGATTGAGCGAGTAGCCCTGGGAGCGATTGACGACCACCTGGCGCACACCCGGACAGTCCTGCAGCAGGGCCTGCACCCGCGCCGCTTCGCCCGCATCACTGAACTCCCGTACGCGCAGGGTCACCCGATCCCCCCCCAGCGCATCTTTGAGCGCCTCGGGCGTGCCCTCGGCGATCACCCGACCGGCCTCGATGATCGCCAGGCGATCCGCGAGCGCATCCACCTCCTCGAGGTAATGGCTGCTCAGCAGCACGGTGGTGCCCTGATCGCGCAACTGTTGCAGAACCTGCCAGATCGCCGCGCGGCTCTCGATGTCGAGACCGACCGTGGGCTCGTCGAGCACCAGCAGCCGCGGCCGATGCAGCAGACCGGCGGCCAGATCAAGCCGGCGGCGCATGCCGCCCGAATAGGTGCCGCAGCGACGATCGATCCACTCCTCCATGCCGAGCAGATCGATCAGCTCCTCGATGCGGCGGTCGCGATCGGCGGTGGCCAGGTGATAGAGGTCGCCCTGGAGCTCCAGCAGCTCACGGCCGCTGAGGATCTTGTCGATCGCCACCTCCTGGGCGACATAACCCAGCAGGCGCCTGACGGCACGGGGATCTGTCAGACCATTGACGCCGGCCACGGTGACGCTGCCGGCATCGGGAGCCAGGAGTGTGCAAAGGATGCGCAGAGCGGTGGTCTTGCCGGCGCCGTTGGGGCCGAGCAGTCCATAGAGACAACCCTCCGGAACGCTCAGACAGAGATCGTCAAGGGCCTGGACCGGAGCCGCCAGCTTGGAGCCGCCGCCATACCGTTTGTTGAGGTGCTGGAGCTCGATCAAGCCCGAATCTCCCCCGAGTAAGCATGGCAGCGCAATCTAGGCAGCACCGGGGGCACCGAGGGAGGGAATGGCGGTCCAAAGATCCACCAGGCTGGTCAGCTGGAGCGCAGCGGCCTGGGGTGTGCGGGCCAGCAGCAACAGCAGGCAGGTGCCGAACAGGTAGAGGATTGACCAGCGGAACAGGCTGCGGGCCATGCTCGGATCCTCGGGCTCCTGGCTGAGGCGATGGCTGAGCTGCAACAAGCGACCGTTGAAGGGCAGCACCAGCAGGCCATAGAGCCAGCCGCCACTGGGGACCACAAGGATCCCCAGCAGACTGAGGCCCACCGTGACCCAGGAGTACCGACCGATCTCCCGGGCGGTGAGGACCACACCATGCACGACCGGCAGCATCGGAATGCCGACCGAGCGGTAGTCCTCCCTCAGCAGCAGGGCCAGGGACCAGAAATGGGCCGGAGTCCAGACCATCACCAGGCTGAACAGCCACCAGGCGGACCAACCGAGCGAACCGCTGGCGGCAGCCGCCCCCACCAGGGGCGGGATGGCACCGGCGACGCCGCCGATGACGATGTTCTGGGTGGTGCGGGGCTTGAGCAGGGCGGTGTAGAGCAGCACGTAGCTGCACAGGCCGAGCAGGGCCAGGCTGGCGGCCAGGGCATTCACTCCGACGACCAGCAGAGCAATCGAGGCCAGAGTGAGAGCGATCGCCAGGGCAAAAGCCTGACGGCTGGCCAACCGTCCGGAGGGAAGGGCGCGGCGACTGGTGCGCTGCATGCGGCCGTCGAGTTCCTCTTCCCAGAGGCAGTTGAGAACACCGGCCGCCGCGGAGGCCATCGCCCCTCCCACCAGCGTGCAACTGATGCGCAGCGGACTCGGCGGCCAATCGGGCGTGACGGCCATGCCCGCCAGCGTGGTGGCCAGCAGCAGGGGAATCAATCGGGGCTTGGCCACCTCCAGCCAGGCCGGTAATCGCACGGATGGCCGAATCGTGCCGGCCTCTGCGGGGGTGGGCAGCGCTTGGGGCGCCAGGACGGTGGCACTAACCATGATCGACCTCCAGATTGAATAGAGCAATAGGCGCCGAGCCAGGCCAGCTACGACCGAGCAGAGCTCCAAGAACGGCCACCAGCAGTGCAGCCACAAACTGATGGGCCACGGTGACGGCGGGTACGGCCAGCTGCAGCCGCAGGGTGGTGATCCCCAGCAGAACCTGCAGCAGCACCAGGCCAACTCCCGCGAAGGCAAAGCCGCGCAAAGCTCGGGCTGGCGCCGGTAGAGCCAGGGAGCTGAGCCCCAGCAGCAACAGCGACAGAGCTGCCGGGTAGGCGCCGAGGCGGTGGGCCAGCAACCAGGAGCAGGCCTGGCCGGCTGCAAAGCAGAGCTCGGCACTCCACTGACTGGCCATGGCGCCTCCGAGCACGCACTGGGCCAGCACCAGCAACACAGGCAAAGGAAGCAGCAGTCGCCACCAGAGCGGAGTGGCCGCTGCCGGCATGGCGCTGACCTCCGAGGCGTTGCCTGGCTGGATCAAAGCAACCACCAGGCGCTGATGCAGGGCGCTGACCAGCAGCACCAGCAGCAGGGCCGTGGCCAGATGGGCCGTCACCGTGGACGCCTCCAGCAAATGGAGAACCGTGAGAGCCCCGAGCAGACCCTGGGCGACCACCAGAGCCAGGGCCGCTCCAGAGAGCCAGGGCAGCCAGCGGGGCAGACGCGAGCGGAAGACCAGCGAGAGCGCGCTCAAGGCCAACAGGGCCAGACCCACCAGAAAGGCGTCAAGACGATGGAACCACTCCAGAAACACCTGGAGATTCATCTGACGGCCGGGCAGAAGCACCCCATAGCAAAGCGGCCAGTCAGGGCACGCCAGGCCCGCCTCCATCACCCTGGTGGTACCGCCGATCACCACCAGGGCCACCAGGGCCACCACCAGATGGCCGGTGAGCAGAGTGAGGGCACGGCCAAGGCCAGGACTCACGGCAGGAATGCCGGCCGTGGAGCCAATCCCCGTTGCAGAAGCCGGAATCTGGACCGGTGAAGACGCCGCCCCAGCAAGGGTGAGACGGCTGTAGAGCGGAGATTGCAGAGTCACCACCGCCTTGAGATCGGAGGCACAACTTAGCGAGTCTGGGCAGATGAGCGATCCCGCACATCTCAGCGCCTAAATGCAAAGTTTATCGGGATTTGCCGTTCTCACTACAGGCCGACTCGCCATCCGCCGCCGAAATCCATAGGCTGGAACCCGATCGATCAGACCACTTGGCCATCCCCTCGACCCTGATCACCCTCCTGCTTGGCATGGGCCTCGTGCTGGTGGGCCTGTGGGTGGGTCAGAACGTGCAGCTGTTGCCCATTGATGCCAGCAGCAATGCACCAGTGTACGACTCACTTTTCCAGGTTCTCTTCAGCATTGGCACGATTCTGTTCATCGGAATCGTCGGCCTGGTGTTGTTCAGCCTGGTGCGCTTTCGCAGGCGCCCCGGCGACCTGGCCGATGGCGTTGCCATTGAAGGAAATCTGCCGCTGGAGATTGTCTGGACCGCAATCCCCGCAATTGTGGTGTTATTCGTCGGAATCTACAGCTACGACATTTATGAGCGAATGGGAGGCATGGTTGCCCTCAACGATCACAGCGCCATGCATCACTCCGCCGATGTGATGCAGGCCTCAAACGGGCCATCTTCAGCAGACTCCGATGGTGCTGGGCCTGCCAGCGAACCCCGCGTTTGGGCGGGTATCGGCAGCAGTGGCAGCAACGAAGGCAGCATGCCTGTTGAGGTCACAGCCATGCAATTTGCCTTTATCTTCCACTATCCAGATGGCAACATCACCAGCGGTGAACTGCACGTCCCGATCAACCGCCCCGTGGAGCTGCGCATGAAGGCCAACGATGTGATTCATGCCTTCTGGGTGCCCCAGTTCCGCCTCAAGCAAGACATCATCCCCGGACAGCCCACCGTGCTCTCGTTCACGGCCACCAGGGCGGGCAGTTACCCGATCGTCTGTGCCGAACTCTGTGGTCCTTATCACGGCGGCATGCGCTCCACGGTGGTGGTCCACGAAGAAGAAGCTTTCAATCAGTGGTTTGAAACCAACGCCCCTCCCAAGCCAGTTCCGGCCACTGTTGCCAATGTCTCCCTCAACCCCACCGCCTGAGTTTTCGAGCAAAGCCCAGCCCTTCTCATTTCAGCCATGACCGTCGCCTCACCCACCGACTTTGAACCCCAGGGGCTGCAACCACAGGGTTGGTTGAAGTATTTCAGCTTCAGCCTTGATCACAAGGTGATTGGCCTCCAGTATTTGGTCACTGGGTTCATCTTTTACTTTATCGGCGGTGCCCTGGCCGGGGTGATCCGCATGGAGCTGACCAGCCCAATCAGCGATTTCGTCAGCCGCGAGACCTACAACGAAGTGCTCACCCTGCACGGCACGGTGATGATCTTTCTGTGGATCGTACCGGTGGTCAATGGTGCCTTCGGCAATTACCTGATCCCCTTCTATGTAGGTGCCCGTGACATGGCTTTCCCACGGCTCAATGCCGTGGCCTTCTGGCTGATACCGCCAGCTGGGATTCTGCTGATTGGCAGCTACTTCATTGCCGGTGGAGCCGCACAATCAGGCTGGACCGCCTATCCACCACTGAGCCTCACAACGCCGGCCATCGGTCAGGTGATCTGGATTCTGAGTGTGCTGTTACTTGGTGGCAGCTCTATCTTCGGTGGCATCAATTTCATCGCCACCATTCTCAAGCTCAGGCGCCCAGGATTGAAGTTGATGCAATTACCGATGTACTGCTGGGCAATGCTGGGGACCAGCATCCTTGTGGTGCTCTCCACGCCGGTCCTGGCAGGAACTTTGATTCTGCTGAGTTTCGACATCATTGCCCACACCGGCTTCTTCAATCCGGCTCTAGGCGGCAATGTGGTGGTCTACCAGCATCTTTTCTGGTTCTATTCCCATCCGGCCGTTTACATCATGGTCCTGCCGGCCTTCGGGCTGGTCAGTGAAATTCTGCCAGTGCACGCCCGCAAACCACTGTTCGGCTACACCACCATGGTCTATTCGATCATGGCGATTGTGGTGCTGGGCTTGATCGTCTGGGCCCACCACATGTTTACCAGTGGCACGCCTCCCTGGATGAGACTCTTCTTCACGATTGCCACCTCGTTCATCGCCGTACCGACTGGCATCAAGTTCTTCAACTGGTTGGCTACTCTCTGGGGCGGCAAGCTGGCCCTGAACAGCGCCATGCTGTTCTCCTGTGGTTTCATCATCAACTTCGTGTTCGGTGGCATCACCGGTGTTGCATTAGCCCAGGTTCCCTTTGATATTCATGTCCACGACACCTATTTTGTGGTCGGCCATTTCCATTACATCGTCTATGGCGGCACCGTGTTCGTGATCTTCGCCTCCGTTTACCACTGGTATCCGAAGTTCACCGGCAGGCTGCTCAACGAAGATCTGGGACGCCTGCACTTCCTGCTCACCTTCATCGGCTTCAACCTCTGCTTCACCCCCCAGCACTGGCTCGGTCTCAACGGCATGCCACGCCGGGTCGCTGAATACGACCCTTCCTTCACCACCCTCAATCAGGTCAGCAGTGTCGGTGCCCTGCTGATGGCGATCAGCACCCTGCCCTTCCTGATCAATGTGATCTGGAGTGCCTACGCCGGCAAGATCGCCGGTGACAACCCCTGGAACGCCCTCACCCCGGAATGGCTCACCGCCTCGCCGCCCCCGGTGGAGAACTGGCTGGGTGAAGCCCCCCTGGTCACCCATCCCTACGACTACGGGGTCCCAGAGGGCAAGATTGATCTCAGAGTCGCCAGTGGTGCAGACCTCTGGCTTGGAGGAAAACGATGACCAGCCTCGCCCCAGGCTCCCCCAATCCCGCGGGAGCTCCTTTGACAGCAACTGCCGTCGAATCACCTGACGCCGCCCCAGCCCACCACCCCGGGGAAGACCATGGCGGCCATGTCGATGCCCGCCTGTTCGGTCTGGCCACGTTTCTGGTGGCCGATGGCATGACCTTCGCCGGCTTCTTCGCCGCGTACCTCACGTTCCGGTCGGTGAATGCACTGCCGGCGGGCTCCAACTATGAGCTCGAACTGATCCTGCCGACGATCAACACCGCCCTGCTGGTGATCAGCAGTGTGACCTTCCATCGGGCCGGCAGCAACCTGCGCAGCGGCAATCGCTCTGCCTGCCGCAGCTGGTTGCTGGGCACCGTGGTGCTGGGGGCAGCCTTTCTGGCCGGCCAGATGGTGGAGTATTTCAACCTGCCCTTCGGCCTCACCGACAACCTGTTCGCCAGCACCTTCTATGCCCTCACGGGCTTCCACGGTCTGCATGTCACCCTTGGCGTGATATGCATCCTGATCGTCTGGTGGCAGGCCCGTCAGGGCGGACGCATCAGCCAGCAGGACCATTTCGGGCTGGAAGCCGCCGAGCTCTACTGGCACTTTGTCGATGGCATCTGGGTCGTCCTCTACGGGATTCTTTATCTCCTCTGAGGACGGGCCCTGTTGCATGATCCACTGTTTACTGGCGACAATCACTTCATTGCATCCTGCATATCGGCCCGATGGCAGCCACCAGTGGAACAGAGAGTATGGGCACCATGCTTGAAGGCAAAGCCCTGCTGGACAAGGCTCGATCGCTGAGCAACCGTCCTGAGGACCAGATCGCCCGGGGCTGTGGCTACGTGGGACCCAGTGGCCGGGTGCTGAAAAAGAGCTTCTATCGGGCCTTGGTGGCCGCCAAGGGCTACACCCTTCCCTCCAGTGCTGGCAGCAGCAGTGGAGGGAGCAAGGGCAGACAGGCTGAGTTCCGCACCCGCGTGCACGGCAACGGCAATCTGCTGATCGGCCAGGCCTACACCCGACGCATGGGACTGGAGCCCGGTCAGGAATTTCGCATCGAGATCCACCGGGAAACAGGAGCCATCTGGCTGCTGCCGCTTGAGGACACCACCCTCAATAGCTGAGTTGCAGCCCTGCAGCTTTCAGGCTGCTGGACAAGCCCATCGAGCTCGATTGGCAAGGCCAGATCCAGCCATGGGCCATCCCAGCAGAATTCCGCCCCGAGGGTTTTGGCTTGCAGGGTTGCCTGCCTCTGCTGCCACAGAGACGATGATCTTGCAGGCTCAGCACCAGAACCAACCCTGGCCGGTGCAGGCATTTCAGATTTCAGATCCCTTGTGGTGGCTCACTTCTGCTGATTAGAACTGGTTACGGCCTCTCTGTCGCTGGCTGTGGAAACTGGCACTGAAGCTGAGCAGGTCGATGCCACTGAAGATGAAGCTGATGCCAACCAGCAACCCGAGCACGGACAACAGGTTGACCGGCTTGATCGTCAGGATCAGCAGCCCCAGGATCATCGTGACCAGGCCGTTGGCCAGGCCCCAGCCCCAGCCGCGCACCTGGCGATGACTGAGGGCCACCACCGTGGCCATGAGTCCCTCCAGCAGGAACACCACGGCCAGAGCCAGGGCCAGGCCCGCCACCTGAATCGCGGCGGTCAGGGGCCCGGCAGCCAGCTGGTTCACCATCCATAGGCCGGCCACCAGGAACAGGCTGGCCACGACCAGCCGCCCGAAAGTGACCAATCGCCGCAGACGCGCTGCCCGCGTCAGGGTGTTGATCCAGCCCACCAGCCCGCCGACCAGGAAGGCGATCGCCACCACCGCCGTCACCCAGACCGAAGCCAGCAGTGGGAAAATCAGGGCCAGCACCCCCAGCACCACCATCAGGATGCCTTCAGCCAGGGTCAGACCCCGCAAGGAGTCCTCAGCGCGCTGCAACGGGGAGAGGGAGTTCATGGCAGCTGGGTTCGGGGGTTGGGGGCGATGGCCCGATCGCAGCCTGCCAAGAGCTGGTGACGCTGGCAACGCGAGCCAGCCGGCGCCCTCAGCCGCCCCAGCCCTGCTCCGCCAGCCAGTTGCTGCTCAGCGGTGTCTCGGCGCCGACTTCGCCACCGCCTGACCTGGCCGCCGCCAGCAGTCGCTCGGTGTATTTCGCCAGCAGATCAGCTTCAAGATTGACGCCATCGCCAGGGCGCCGGTCCTGCAAGGTGCAACTGGCCCAGGTGTGGGGAATCACCGCGACCCAGAACCTGGCTCCGTCCATGGAGCAGCCGGCCACGGTGAGGCTGACACCATCGACGGCCACCGAGGCCTTCTCACAGACATAACGGCCATAAGCCGGATCGTTCCAGACCAGCTCCAGGCGCCAGGACGCCTTCTGCCGCTCGATGGCCCGCACCGTGCCGACTCCATCGACATGACCGCTGACCAGATGGCCCCCCAGCCGGTCCGAGAGGCGCAGGGCGGGCTCGAGATTGACGCGCTCGCCCCTCTGGGCTCGTGACCCCAGCAGGCTGCGCCGCAGAGTCTCCTCGCTGACATCGGCCCGGAAACCGGCCGCGGCTCCTGCCTCCCCCAGCAAGGCGGCCACGGTCAGGCAGATGCCGTCGACCGACACGCTGTCGCCCAGGGCGAGGGCACCGAGACTGCCGGGGATATCCAGGCGCACCTTCACCCCATCTGGGCAGCGCTCCAACCAGCCGATGGCCTGCACCAGTCCGGTGAACATCTCTAGGCCGCGCTTCTTCTGGCCATAATCGAACAGCGGGGAGTGGCGACAGCCAGGAGTGGGCCCGAATCATGGTCGAAATGCAAGTGGCGGGGATCGCCCTGGATGCGGCCAGCCGCAGCCCGATCGTGTTGCTGCGCGATCCCTCCGGTCGCCGCCAGGTGCCGATCTGGATCGACCAGGCCCAGGCCCAGAACATCCTGGCCGGCCTTGATGGACGGCGTCCGATCCGCCCTCTCAGCCACGATCTGATGGTGGATCTGCTGAAAGCGGGCGATCTGCAACTGGAACGGGTGATCATCCACGCCATCGAGGACAACACCTTCCGAGCGGTGCTGAAACTGCTCAGAACCGGCGGCGAGACCCTGGAGCTCGATGCCCGACCCAGCGACGCCATTGCTCTGGCCCTGCGCTGCAACAGTGCCATCTGGATGCTGGAAGAGGTGGTCGGTGATGCCTCGATTCCCGTGGATGCGGAGGCCGACGCCGAGGAGAAGGCCGATTTCCGCCGCTTCCTCGAGCGCACCAGCCCGGCGGAACTGATCCGCCATCTCTCCAAAGGGGCTGGGGAGCCGGAAGGGGCTTCAGGCCCCGAGAGCCTGCAGGAACGCGAGCCGGAGGCGGGGACAACCGGCGAGCTGCCGCCACAGCCGCCCATGCCCAGCAGCGAAGAACCTCC
The DNA here is from genome assembly GCA_943324725.2 of Bordetella parapertussis. Taxonomy (GTDB): domain Bacteria; phylum Cyanobacteriota; class Cyanobacteriia; order PCC-6307; family Cyanobiaceae; genus Cyanobium. Next base: position 20,097 of record CALPMR020000001.1, read on the forward strand.
CAACGCCGCGCCGGAGGACAGCGAACCCAAGCGTGACGACTGAAGCCAGCCTCAGGCCCTTCGGCTCTGGGCGGCCGGTCTCCCTGTTCACGCTCGGCACGATGCGCACGGTGGAGAGCAGCGCCCAGATGGAGGCCGTGCTGACCGCCGCCCTGGCCGCAGGCATCAACCACCTGGAAACTGCCCCTGCTTACGGACCCGCCGAGTCCTTCCTCGGCGCAGCGCTCCAGGCCCTGGAGACCCACCATCCCCAACAGCGTCGTGGGCTGGTGATCACCAGCAAGCTGCTGCCGGGCCTGAGCCTGGCGGAGGGCAAGACCCAGCTGGTGGCCCTGCTGCGCCGTCTGCGGATCAAGCGACTGGACAATCTGGCCGTGCATGGCCTCAACCTGAGTGAACATCTGGACTGGGCCCTGCATGGACCTGGACAAGAGCTGCTGAGCTGGGCCCTGGGTGAAGGGCTGGTGGCTCAGGTGGGCTTCTCCAGCCATGGCCCCACAACGCTGATTGCCAAAGCCCTCGACTCGACTCGGTTTTCGTTCTGCAGCCTGCATCTGCACCTGTTGGATCAGGAACGGATTCCATTGGCCCGGGCGGCCCTGGCCGATGGACTGGGCGTGATGGCCATCTCCCCGGCCGACAAGGGCGGGCGGCTCTATGACCCCCCGGCCGATCTGGTGGCCGACTGCGCCCCCTTCGCGCCCCTGGAGCTGGCCTATCGCTTCCTGCTGGCCGAAGGCATCAGCACCCTCACCCTTGGGGCCGCCCAACCTTCCGACCTCGCCTGGGCCAGGACCCTGGCCGGCGCCGACCATCGCCTCAATGCCGCCGAACAGCAGGCCCTGGAGCGGCTGGAGCGGGCGGGCCGCAGCCGGCTAGGAGTGAGTCACTGCGGCCAGTGCCGCCAGTGCCTGCCCTGCCCAAGCTCCGTACCGATCCCGGCGCTGCTGCGGCTGCGCAACCTGGCCCTGGGCCATGGCATGGAGAGCTTCGCCAGCGAGCGCTATGCCCTGATCGGCCGGGCCGGCCACTGGTGGGAGCAGCACGATGCCAGTGCCTGCAACCGCTGCGGCGACTGCCTGCCCCGCTGCCCCCTGGGGCTGCCGATTCCGGAGCTGCTGGCCGAGACCCACCAACGGCTGGCCGCGCCGCCCCGACGCCGACTGTGGGGCTGAGCCTGGGCGCCCCTAGGAGGCAGGAGCGGCGGCGTCCCAGAGGGCCTGAAGCTCGCCCCGTTCAGCCGCGCTCAGGGGTGGCAGATTGCGGCAACGGGCCAGCACCGCCGCCGGTGGCAACAACAGGCTGGCCTGAGCCGCAGGGAAGGAGGCCACAGCCCGCTGCAGCAGCGGCCGTGGCAACGGCGGCACCCAGCCCGAGGCCAGCAGCAGGGGCAACAGAGGCGGCTCCAGGACGGCCGCCAGCCACTCGAGCGGCGGCGGGTTGGCGGCGGTTGCTGCGGTGGCGGAGTCGAGGGGTTTCAGCACCAGACTCCAGCCCAGGGGAGCACCCTGCTCCGGCAGGATCACACTGAGCCTTGGATCCCGGCGCAGCAGGGGCACGACCCGCTGACGGGGCAGCACCAGGGCCTCCGCCGCACCGCTCAGCAGCAGGTTGAGGCCATGGCGGTCGTCCTGGGCGAGCACGTTCTGGCGCAGGCGGCGCAGCCGCTGCGGATCCCCATCCACCAGGGCAATGGCGACCCGGGGACTGGCGGGCAACACCAGCTTTGCCTTGAGGCTGGCATCGAGCAGCAGGTCCCAGCCCTCGCCCCGTCGACGCTGCAGATCGGGGCGATCGCGCAGCAGCAGCACCCAGGGATTGCACGACCAGGGGAAGGCCAGAATCGGAGCCCCCTCGGGGGCGTACAGCCGACTGACCGGCCCAGCCTCTGGCGCCAGCCGGGCCAACAGCTCCGGGGTGGCGATCGGGCCAAAGGTGCTGCGGGGCACCTCCGTGGCCCAGCCATCCCCCAGCTGCACCATGGAGGACTGGGCGCGAGCCGCCAGCACCGCGGCCGCATCATCGAGCAGTCTCAGCTGCCACGGCCTTGGCAGCCGGGCACTCCAGGCTGCGGGCAGATCGCCGCGGGAAGCCAGCAGCTGGGGCCCCTGGCCCCGGCAGCCCGCCAACAGGCCCAGACCGCCGATCGCGCCCAGCCGCAGCACCTGACGCCGGCCCAGACCTCGGCCCGGTGTGGTCGCCGACACGGTCAGGGGCGAGAACGGCTGGGAAGTGGCGAGGCGATCGGGAGCGGCCATCGAGCGACCGTAGGCGCTGACAGCCTCCTGCGCCTGGAGCTTGTTGCCCCGAGGCCGTTTCGAGCAAGACGAACCCAGTCGCTCCCTGCCAACACCCAATGAGGTCTCAGAGAGGTCTCAGAAGCAATGCCGATTCCGAGCTGCCAAGTGCTCGAGATCGCTTGCAGTAACCATGAGTTTGGCGAACCAGCACGGCGGGATCCATGCCCTCCTGCTTGCTCCGTTCGCTTCCGGCCTGAAATCCGTTGGCGGCAGAACAGTCCTCGATTTCTGCCCGGCGATCTGCGCGCAACCTGCTTCCAGCAGCAGCCGGCCCGCATCCGTGCAAAGCCGGATCCTGGGCCAGCCCCATCGCCGCCCGCCGATCGAGGTCACCGACGTCGCGGCACCCGGCCGCCCCGAACTGGACCCGGCCGCTGAAGCGGGCCCGAGATCGAACTGGGCAGCGAGGGCATGGGCCCGCCAGGAGGGGCAACGGCCGAGCTGCTCAGGCCTTGCCTGAAGTGGACAGGGCACCGCTTGGTCCGCCCTGGACATTTAGGCCGCCGCGCCTTCAGGCCCCAGCCAACAGGATGCGGCAGGCCCGGTCGCAGGCCAGCTCCAGGGTCGCCGGCGAGCGGCCCGCCAGTTGCCAGAGCAGGGCCAGGCCGCCGGCGCCGACACCTTCCTTGACGAAGCCGCGCTCGTAATCCCGCAGGGCCGGATGGCAGCTCGGGCCGAAGTGCAGGTCGGCGGCGAAGCCCAGGGGCTCCACTCCCCAATGGGCACCGATGCGCGCCAACAGCTGGGCCAGATCACTGGTCGGTTCATCGGCCACCCAGGCGGTGGTCCCCAGGGCCACCTGGGCGGCGATGGCCGGGCGCTGCTCCGCCGGCGCCAGGGCCAGGGCCAGGGCCAGCACCGCCGCCATCTGGCTGCCGCCCGCCAACAACAGCGGCAGCCCTGCCCCCGCGGCGGCCACGACCAGAGCCGCCGCCAGCGGTTGCATCGGATCGCCCAGGGCTGCCACCACGCGGCGGGGATCGGGCGCCTCACCGGATCGTTCAGACCCAGAAACCAGGCCCGCCGCCGCCAGGCCCCGGCGCACCAGTTCGGCTTTGAGCCCATGAACCGGAGCGGGCATGCTGCCGCTGACCAGTCCTGCCACCTCCAGGCCCAGCCCGCTCAACAGCGCCTGGGCGGAGCTGGTGCCCCCCGGCACACATTCGGCGATCAGCAGGGGCCGGCCGGAGCTGGCCAGCCGCTCTCCCCAGAGCTGCCCCTGCCGCAGCAGGTCCGCGACCCTTTGCGGCGCCATGGCGGCGCCGGTGCTGAGGCAGTTCGCCGGGCTCCGCTGGCCGGCCAGACGCAGATGGGGCACGGCCGGCGCGATGGCACAGCCCAGATCCACCACCAGCGGCTCCAAGCCCAGCTCCGCCACCACCACCTGACTGATCAGGGCGGGGGACACCCCCGCCGGCAGCGGCGGCAGGCTGTGGGGCCGCTGCCCTGCCGGACCCTGAACCAGCAATTCAGCATCGGCCGCCGCCGTCTGCAGGCGTGAGGCCGGGGTGGCCCCGGCAGCGGAGATCCCCTCCACGGCAGCCGTCTCGGTGGCGGCGAGCAGCAGCAGGAATTGACTGGCTCCGGGGCTGACTCGCCAGGGGCGGCACCAACGCTCGGCGGCGTCCTCGGCGCCGGCGAGTTGGCGCAGCGGCCTCAAAGCGGATCGAGCGCCACCAGCGATCGCAGGGCCGGTGGTGGCTCGCTGATCGGCGATTGCAGGCGCGGAAAGATCCAGTAGGCCACGGCGTGGAGGCAGAGCACCACCAACAGGTTCTGGATCAGCACCAGGGCCAGGGCCGCCAGTTGCACCTGCAGCAGATCAAAGCCAGGCCCCAGGCCGAACAGCCCCCAGAGACGCTCCAGCAGACCGGCGGCGGCGGCGGTGATCACCACCCAGAGGTTCTCGCCCACCATCACCGACAGCACCGCCACGCGCACCAGGAAACCGACGGCGCCGATCAGTCCCCCCACCGGCAGGGTGATCCACCAGCTCAGACGGCGGCGCCAGCCCCAGCCGAGCCAGAGAGCGAGGAAGCCATAGGGAAACAGCACCAGCGGGCCCCGGATCGGGCCCATCAGGGCCAGCAGCAACAGGGCGGTGACCGCCACCCCTTCGAGGGCACAGCGCCAGCCATGACGCAACTGCAGCAGGGCCAGGGGCAAGGGCAGGGCCAGCTGGAACAGGGGACTGCCCACCGGCAGGTAGTAAAGCGCCAACCAGAGCAGGGCCGTGGCGGCGGCCAGATAGGCGCTGTCCATCAGCTGGCGCGCCTGGCGCGCACTCAGCTGGCGGTTCTGGGGGCGACGCTCCATCTCAGCGGGCGGCCGGGGCCGGTCGGACCGAAGGAGTGGCCTGGGTTGAGGGGACGGCTGTGCCCGCACCGGGCAGGGAAGATCCGGAACCGATCCGCTCGATGGTCTCCACCTCAAAGGGAACGCCCGCCGCTCGCAGCGCCTGGGTGACGACCTCGGCCGGCGCCGAGGCATCGGCCTGGGGCAACAGGATCGTCACCCGATAGGGGGCAGGACGGCTCGGCAGCGGGAGTGCCCGGGCGCTGGACGTTGCGGAGAGCGGGGGCGCCGTTGTCGCTGTCGTGGATCGGGGCTTGCCCTGCGGCAGTGGCTTGCCATCGGCTGAGGGCTTGCCAGTGGCGATGGCTGGGCTTGTGCCAGCCGCAGAGGTCTTGCCAGCGTTGGCTCCGGAGCCCAGGGGCGTCGACCCACTGGGGGGAGCCGTGGTCGAGGCACTCCCGCCTGCGCCAGCGCCGGAGACAACCGAACCAGCGGCGGAGGGAGCGGGTGCCCCGGAGAAACTGCGCGAGAGCGTATCCCCAAGGCGGGTGCCACTGCAGCCAGCCAGCGCCAGGGGCAGCAGGACAGCTGCCAGAGCGCAGCAACGCAGGCCAGCGGGCACGAGCAGCCTCAACTGCCCGCCGGCTTGATCACCCGCACGGCACTGGCGCGCAGCCGGCCGGTCTTGGTGGTGCCTGGGGGCTTGGGAGCCGCCGCCGCCTTGGTCGTCTTGGTCTTGGCCGCGCTGGTCTTGGCGCCACCGCGGGTGGTGCCTGCTGTCGTGGCCTTGCCCTTGGCCTTGCCGGTGGACTTGCCTGTGGCTGCCTTGGCCGCGAGCAGCTCCACAGCCTGTTCCAGGGTGATCGTCTCGGCGGTGGTGCCTTCCGGCAGGGAGGCGTTGAGCTTGCCCTGCTTCACATAAAGCCCGTAGGGGCCATCGAACAGCTGGATCGCCTCAGCGGCGCCGTCGGGGGTGCCCAGGTCCTTGAGGGCGGTGCGGCCGCCGCGGCCCTTCTTGGGCATCGCCAGCAGCTCCATCGCCCGCTCCAGGCTGATCAGCAGCACGTCATCCTCGGCCTTGAGCGAGCGGTAATCCTTCTCCCCCTTGCCCTTGTCGTGCACCACATAGGGCCCGAAGCGCCCCAGCCCCGCCTGCACCTTGCCGCCATCGGCGTGCTCGCCGAGATGGCGGGGCAACCGCAACAGGCCCAGGGCATCCTCCAGGCCCAGCGCCTCCGGCTTGACGCCTTTGGGCAGAGAAGCGCGCTTGGGCTTGGGGTTGTCCTCGCTCACCTGGCCGCGCTGCAGGTAGGGCCCGTACTGGCCGAACAGCAGATAGATCTCGTCGCCGGTTTCCGGATCGGTGCCCAGCGCTTCAGGACCTTCGGCCTTCTGCCGCAGGATCAGCTCCGCCTTCTCCGCATCCAGATCGCCAGGGGTGATCTCCGCCGGCAGGGTGGCCTTGAGCAACTCCTCAGACCCATCCTCCGAAACCCGCTTGGTCTCGAGATAGGCACCGAAACGGCCGATGCGCACCACACAGGGAAGGCCCTCCAGCTCCACCGTGCGGGAAGCTCCGGGGTCGATGTCGCCTTCGCGTTGCTGCACCTGGGTTTCCAGGCCATTTTCGCCCTTGTAAAAACCCTCCAGATAGGGAAGCCAGGAGACCTTGCCGGTGGAGATCTCATCGAGGGTGGACTCCATCCGCGCCGTGAAGCTGGTGTCGACCAGATCGGGGAAGTGCTCCTCCAGCAACGCCGTGACCGCGAAAGCGGTGAAGCTGGGGATCAGGGCGTTGCTCGCCAGCGTGGCGTAACCGCGATCGACGATCGTGCCGATGATGCTGGCGTAGGTGGACGGCCGACCGATGCCCTCCTTCTCCAGGGTCTTGACCAGGGCCGCCTCGCTGTAACGCGAGGGGGGCTGGGTCTGGTGGCCGAGGGCCTCGACAACTTTGCAGGCCGGGGCATCTCCCACCTTCAGCGCCGGCAGCAGCACCTCCTGGCCCTCCAGGGCGGCATCGGGGTCATCACTGCCCTCGACGTAGGCACGGAAGAAGCCGGCGAAATCGATGCGCTTGCCGCTGGCCCGGAACAGGGCGGGCCCCGTGGCGGAGCCGGCTGCAGCCTCCAGATCCACCGCCAGCATCGTCAGCCTGGCATCGGCCATCTGGCTGGCCACCGTGCGCTTCCAGATCAGCTCATAGAGCGCCAGATCGCGGCCATCAAGGCCCGTTTCGCTGGGGGTGCGGAAGCTCTCACCAGCGGGACGGATCGCCTCATGGGCCTCCTGGGCGTTGCGGGCCTTGGTGGAGAACTGGCGCGGCGCCGGGCTGAGGTACTCCTTGCCGTAGCGCTCGGCCACGCAGGCCCGGGAGGCCCGGATCGCCTGGTCGGAGAGGTGCACCGAATCGGTGCGCATGTAGGTGATGAAGCCCTTCTCGTAGAGGCCCTGGGCCGTGCGCATCGTCTCCCGGGCCGAGAGCCGCAGCTTGCGGTTGGACTCCTGCTGCAGGGTGCTGGTGGTGAAGGGCGGCACGGGCTTGCGCACCGTGGGCTTCTCCTCCACCGAGGCCACCCGCCAGGGGCCGCTCTCGACGGCCTGCTGCAGCTGGCGCGCCTCGGCCTCACTCAGCAGCTTGACCTTGCTACCGGCCTTGAGGCCGCCGGTGTTCTCGTCGAAGTCGGAGCCGCCGGCGATGCGCTCGCCCTTGAGGTGGGTGAGTTTGGCCTCGAAACCCGCCCCCAGTTGCTCGAGCTTGGCCTTGAGATCCCAGTAGCTGCCACTGCGGAACGCCCGCCGAGCCCGCTCGCGCTGCACCAGCAGGCGCACCGCCACCGACTGAACGCGGCCGGCGGACAGGCCCCAGGCCACCTTTTTCCAGAGCAGGGGCGAGAGGGTGTAACCCACCAGGCGGTCGAGGATGCGGCGGGTCTCCTGGGCGTGGACCAGCTCCATGTCCAGCTCGCGGGTGGCATCGAGGGCCCGACCGATCGCCTCCTTGGTGATCTCGTGGAAGACCATTCGCTTGACCGGCACCTTGGGGGCCAGCAGCTGCAGCAGGTGCCAGCTGATGCTCTCGCCTTCCCGGTCTTCGTCCGTGGCCAGCAGCAGCCGGTCAGCGCCCTTGAGGGCCTCCTTGAGCTCCTTGACGATCTTTTTCTTGTCCTTCGGCACCACGTAGAGGGGCTCGAAGTCGTTGGCGGTGTTGACGCCGAGATTGGCCCACTTCTCGCCCTTGTGGGCCGCCGGAATCTCACTGGCGTTGTTGGGCAGATCACGCACGTGGCCCATCGAGGCCTCGACACGGAAGTCCTTCGGCAGGAAGCCCCGGATGGTTTTGGCCTTGGTGGGGCTCTCGACGATGACCAGGGTGTGGGTCACGGATAGGCGCTGTATCGCTTCCTTCTTTATCGCATCGCTGGCCGATCCGTGCGCTGGCGCTCACCGAAGGCCACGGTCGTCCCCAGGCCACGGCCGCTACAGTCCGCAGCACTGAAGCCTTATCCGCGCCGTGGCTGACGTGTTTTTCGCCGCCACCCCTGCCGCCTTGGCCGCTTCCACAGCAGCCGATGCCACGGCAGCGATCGGAGCCGGTCTCAGTACCGGCAGCCTCAACCTGCAGCTCAATGCAGCGTCGATCGCCCCTGAAGCCGCCGTGCTGGTGGCCCTGTTGATCTGTCTGCTGGTCGATCTGGCCGGCGAGAAGGCCGCCAGCCGCTGGGTGCCGCCGATCTGTTACGCCGGTCTCGGCAGTTCCCTGGTGCTGCTGGCCCTGCAGTGGAACGGCCCCCTGGAGCCCTCCTTCCTCGGCGCCTTCCTGGCGGACAACCTGGCCATCGCCATGCGGGCGGTGGTGGCGGCCTCCACCTTGATCTCCCTGCTGCTGAGCTGGCGCTACGTGGAGCGCAGCGGCACGCCGGTGGGGGAATACGCCGCCATCCTGCTGGCCGCCACGCTCGGCGGCATGGTCCTGTGCGGCGCCACCGACCTGATCAGCATTTTCATCTCGCTCGAAACCCTTTCGGTCTCCAGCTATCTGCTCTCGGGCTACATGAAGCGCGACGCCCGCAGTTCCGAGGCAGCGCTGAAGTACCTGCTGGTGGGTTCGGCCGCCGCAGCGGTGTTTCTCTATGGCGCCTCCCTGCTGTACGGCCTCAGCGGCGGTGCCACGAGTCTTGATGCGATCTCGATCGCCCTGCGCACCTCCGACACGCCGATCACCGCCCTGGCCCTGGTGTTTGTGCTGGCCACGGTGGCCTTCAAGATCGCGGCAGTTCCTTTCCACCAGTGGACACCTGATGTGTATGAGGGTTCACCGACCCCAGTGGTGGCCTTTCTTTCTGTGGGTTCCAAGGCCGCCGGATTCGCCCTGGCCCTGAGGATTCTGGTGGGCTGCTTCGAGAGTTTCGACGCTCAGTGGAAATTCCTGTTCACGGTCCTGGCGGTGCTGAGCATGGTGTTGGGCAACGTGGTTGCTCTGGCCCAGACGTCGATGAAACGGATGCTGGCCTACAGCTCAATCGGCCAGGCAGGTTTCGTCATGATCGGCCTGGTCTGCGGCACCGAGGATGGCTTCTCCGCCATGGTGCTCTACATCGCCGCGTACTTGTTCATGAATCTGGGGGCATTCGCCTGCATCATTCTGTTTTCTCTGCGCACCGGCAGCGATCGCATTGCTGATTACGCCGGCCTCTATCAGAAGGATCCTCTGATCACCCTCGGACTGAGTCTCTGCCTGCTGTCCCTGGGTGGCATCCCACCGATGCTGGGCTTCTTCGGCAAGATCTACCTTTTCTTCGCCGGCTGGGCCGACCACCAATACCTCCTGGTGGTTGTGGGTCTCGTCACCTCGGTTGTTTCGATTTACTACTACATCTCCGTCATCAAGATGATGGTGGTCAAGGAGCCTCAGGAAGCCTCCGACGTCGTCAAGAGCTACCCAGCGATCAGTTGGAATCTGGCTGGCATGCAACCGCTGCGCGCCGCCCTGGTCGGCTGTGTCGTCGTCACAGCCGTCGGCGGCATTCTTTCGAGCCCCCTGTTCAACTGGGCCAGCTCCACCGTGGCGGGCACACCGATCCTGCAGCAGGCGATCGCCAGTGCCAGTGCCGTTTCGTTGGGCTGAGCATGCCGTTGGCTGAATCAGCCCAGGCCATGGCCGCTTCGAAGCGCCCCGAACCCGAGCCCAGACTCCGGGGTGGATCGGCCCTTGCGGCTTCCGCCTCGAGCGGCCGGCCCGTCGCCGAGCTCGATCAGATCTCCAAGATCTACGGCAGCGGTGATACCGAAGTGCGCGCCCTCGACGATCTCAACCTGACGGTCAATCGCGGCGAGTACCTGGCGATGATGGGCTCCTCAGGCTCGGGCAAGAGCACGGCGATGAACATCCTGGGCTGCCTCGATCGCCCCAGCGCCGGCGCCTATCGCCTCAACGGCACTCCGGTGGAGCATCTCGATGACGATGAACTCGCCGATCTGCGCAACCGCGAGCTGGGTTTTGTGTTCCAGCAATTCCATCTGCTGCCCCAGCTCAGCGCCCTCGACAACGTCACGCTGCCGATGATCTATGCCGGCATCCCCTTGAAGGAGCGCCGTGAACGGGCGGCCGCGGCCTTGCAGCGGGTAGGCCTGGGTCAGCGGCTCGAGAACCGGCCCAACCAGCTCTCCGGCGGCCAGCAGCAGCGCGTGGCTGTGGCCCGCGCCATCATCAACCAACCGATCCTGTTGCTGGCCGATGAACCCACCGGCGCCCTCGATTCCAGCACCACCCGCGAAGTGCTCGATCTGTTCGACGAACTTCACCATCAGGGGATGACCATCCTGATGGTGACCCACGAGCACGATGTGGCGGACCGGGCTGAACGGGTGCTGCAGTTCAAGGATGGCCATATCGTCGATGGGCTCGGCGACTGGATCCACCACGTCTGAGCTGGGCTTGAGCCCGGCAGGCGATGGCGTGTCGGGCGGCGATGACTCGACTCGCCAAGGGAGCAAGGTGGACGGCAGGCAGCCATCCAGCGAATCCGCACCGCCCTTGCCCTATCCCTAGATCAGCATGATGCTGATGGCTGGATCGAAACTTGCCAGAGTGACTCCCAACAGGGTGGTGGTCCCTTCATCGCGAATGATCTGAAGGTTGCCTCCCAAGTCAGCCAATGAGTAAGGCGTACTCGCCAGCACCTCAATGATGTCACCCTCCGAAGAACTGAAGTCAGTGATCAAGTCGTCGTCTTTGGAGAGCAAAAAGTGATCAGCTCCGAGCCCACCGGAGAGGATGTCTTTTCCGGCATTGCCATTGATGGAATCATCACCCTGAAGACCAACAAGCAAGTCGTCACCGAAATCTCCAAAAAGCTGATCGTTGCCCGCGCCGCCGATCAGCTGGTCTCCATCCTGACCCCCACGCAGCGTGTCATCTCCGGCGCCACCATCAACAGTGTCGGCACCCTGATTGCCGTTGAGAAAATCGTTGCCAAGATCTCCAAAAAGCCGATCGTTGCCCGTGCCGCCGATCAGCTGATCCCCCTCCTTGCCGCCGTGCAGCGTGTCATCGCCATCACCACCATCGACGGTGTCAGTACCCTCATTGCCAAAAATCGCATCACCGCCGAGATCTCCGAAAATCTGATCGTTGCCCGTACGGCCAATCAGCTGATCTCCCTCCTGACCGCCGTACAGCGTGTCATCGCCGGTTCCTCCATCGACGGAGTCGACGCCCGCATTGCCGCTGAGAAAATCATCTCCGTCTCCGCCGGAGAGGGAATCGGAGCCAAACGATCCATAGACGCTATCTGCCCCAGCGAAAGCAATCAGAACATCATTTTCGGCGGAGCCGGCAATCGAATCAGCACCCTTGAAAATTTCGCTTTCAATCTCGTAGGGCTTGCCAGCCTGAATGAGAGCGAAAGCGAATGCAGCATTAAGCGAAGCACCGGAAAACTCATAGAGAAGCCCCGAATTACTTGAAGAACCGAAAAATTGCTGATAACCAGTGACCACCGAGGTCGCTAAAATCCCTTGATTGATGTCAGCAATGTTAAAAATTCCTATATAACGCTGCAGTCGGCCTAGCGGATCAAGGATATCCAACTGGGTCGGGGTGAGCACAGCCCCCATAAGAGATGCAGAGTCGGGCGGCAGATAGCTGTCGCTCGGCAGGTCCATGTCGACGCTCTGAAAAGCAGTGAACACAACCCCCTGATCGATCGGCATGACGGAGTCGGTGCCGGAGCCGAGATTGGGGCCGGAGCCATCGGTGCCACTTGCCATAACGAGAATCTGCAAGGAAAAGGTGAAACCATTATATCAGGCCAATGCCGATGGCCTGTTTCACGAATATCAGTCATACCAGGCAATCGTCAAGCTCGTCCCACGGCAGCCACCACTGGCATAGCCAGCCAGCCATGGGACAATCCCGCCGCAGACATCATGCCTTCCCTCTCAACTGCACCCCGTCCTTCGCAACGAATCTGCTCACTCCCCCCCTACCAACAACGTTCTCTGAGGGTGCTGCGAGGCCGAGGATGCCCCAGCAGCGGCCGGTTTGCGGGCAAAGCGCAACTCCGGATCCCCAAGCCGTTCAGGCGGATCAGCAACGTGAGCAGACCAGACCTTCCCTCGCGCCAGCCGCTTCGTCTGTCAGCTGCAGCGAGCCAAAACCAGCGCCAGTGCCGCCGTACCCTGCCGTTCTGTGCGCAATTCTGCTGGTGTTATGAGGTATTTGCGCCGATGGATTGCATCTATACCTTTGACCTCCTGAATCGCGATCTTGGGAGCGGCTGCTCCGACCACGGCAGCGGTTGAACCCCGAAGATCCGAGCGGATTCAGCCACCCCGAAGCCGCTGCCGGGAACGTCGGCGAGTGCAACCCGCAGGCCTGTCCAGCCGAGCCGAGGGCAACCAGGAGCCGCTTCAGCCCATCCCGGACCTCAGCCCCGCTGGCGCAGGGCAGGAGCAGACGTGCCGATCGGAGCGGCGCCACCACGGGGGGCGGCCGGCAGAGCCAGGGGATTGCGAGGCCGCTCAAGCGTCTGGATCAGCTCACCCATCAGCAGCGCCACCGCATCGGTGGCTACCGCCCCGGGCTGGCCTGGCTGAGCGGCCATCATGGCGCCGCCCGGATCCAGTTCGCCCGGATCGACGGCCACCCAGCCGCCCTCCTGGGGCATGCGCACTTCAAAGTGCAGATGCGGCCCCGTGCTCAGGCCCGTACTGCCGACCCGGCCGATCACCTCACCCTGGCGCACCACCTGGCCCTCTTTGACATAGAGCTCGGAGAGATGGCCGTAGAGGGTGCGGCGGCGCGGCCCGTCGTGCTCGATTTCGATCGCCAGGCCATAGCCCCCGGCCAGTCCACTGCTCATCACCCGGCCAGAGAGAGCCGCCACCACGGGCGTGCCCTCCGGGGCCGCCAGATCGCGACCGGCGTGCATCAGCCAGGTGCCCATCAGCGGATGCAGGCGCCAGCCGAAGGGGCTGGTGACGACAGCCGAGCCGATCAGAGGGAACAGGAAGTTCGCGTTGCCATTGCCGGCGATCGCCGCGGGCCTGGGCGTACGGCCGAAGACATCGGTGAGCCGGAAGGTGCCACCGGCCCCGGAGAGCAGGGCGGACACCGGCACGGAGATGGGCGGCAGGGGCAGGGCATCGGTGCTGAAGCGACCCAGGCCCGCGGCCACGCCGCCGCCACTGAAGCCGGCCTCACCATCTCCAGCGGGGAAGCCAGCACCATCAAGCCGGCTGCGGCCCCGCACCACCAGGCCTGTACCGCACTCCAGGGCTGACAGGGCACCACTGCGGCAGGCCTGGAGGCGGGCGGTGTTCATCGGTCCGATCAGACCGCCATGGACCCGAATCCGCTCAGAGGGGGAAATCACCCCATCGCGCACCAGTTCATCAAGGGAGGCATCGAAGCGACGGGGCTGCACACTGCGTCGCTCCTCCGCCGATGGCCGCAGGGGCGCCTCGGCCATCGGCGGCGAGGCAAGTTGGGAGGACGGACTGGGAGGGGATGGCGATGCCGACAGCGGTGCCGGGTTCCCCTGCTGCACTGCTGCCGGTGGCGCTGGAGCGGCCTCGGGGGCCGCCGCTGGCGCCAGGGTGAGTGGCGGCGCCTCACTCTCGGCGAAGACCAGCGGCACGACCGCCAGGGGAGCCGCTCCCAGCAGGCCCAGGAGCAGAAAGTGAAGGGGCTTGGAGGCCATAGGGAGCAAGGGAAGGGATCCTCGAGGAATAACGGGAGAATGGGCAGGGTCAGGCTCAGAGGCGGTACCCGGCCTGCAATGGGGCCGCTGCACCTGCGGGGCTGGGCCTGATGGAGAAGCTGATGCGAATGGAGTGACTGAATCTCGGCGTTGAGGCTGTTCCTGATGGAGACGTTGATCTGGGAGGGTAGAGCGAAGCAGGTGGACAGAACTCACCTGCCGGACAGAACCAGGTGGCTCGACTGAGCCATGAAGTTTGACAGATCCGGGCGATTGGACCCACCCGGCCAGCTTGGCCGCGCTGCTGGTGCAAGGAGTCGTGCTGGGAGGCCGATCTGAATGGCCGCAAGGCACTGAATCGCTGGGGGATTTGCAGCGACGTTCGCAGATCGGCTGAAGGGTGAGGCAGAGGTTGGCTGGGATTTTAAGGGGCAGCTCCCAGGGGTCCCGCATCGAAGCAGCGCTGCAGCACCCGTCGGCGTGTGCCGCACTGCAGCCGCAGGCCGCCATCGCGCTCCAGACCCAGCGGTCGCCAATCCTCACCGTCGAGTCGCAGCAGGGCCGGCCCAAGATGCAGCCGCTGCTCAGCCAGCTGGCGCACCTCCTCCGGCCGCCCTGCCCAGGCCATCGCCCATTCCAGAGCCAGCAGCACCCGGGCCGACAGGCGCAGCGGATCGGCACCCCAAGGCCCCAGAGCACGGCGCAGGTTGCCGGCCCCAGCCGGCACCGGATTGAGACCGTTCAGCCCCACGCCCAAGCGAGCCCAGCGGATCCGCTCACCGCGAAATCGCAGCCGCGGCAACAGGCCGGCGAGTTTGGCCAGCTCGCCATCAGGCCCCTGCAGCAGCAGGTCATTGGGCCATTTCAACCGCACCGGCACCCCGAGCTGCTCCAACTGCAGGGCCAGACCCACCGCCATCGCCAGGCCAGGCGCCGCCGCCTCGGCCGGATTCTGGGGCCAGGGCAGGGCGGCGCTGAGCCACACCCCACCGCAAGGAGCCAGCCAGGAGCGGCCCTGCTGGCCATGGCCGAAGCGCTGATGGCGGGCCAACAGGGCCATCGGCGCACGCAGCGGCCCGGCAGCGGCGGGCAGGGAGGTCGCCAGCCAGCGATCCAGTTCGCCCTCCGTGCTGGCACAGACCGGCAGGCCCCGCAACCGCCAGGGGACGTCGAGGGCCGGTGGTTGGGCGGCCACTGCCTGGCCGTACCCCCCTGGCGAGCGGAGCAACCGCCGTCGCTCGGCGGCGATCCGACCGATCACAGCTGCCGCAACCAGGCCCCGATGCGGGCGGCACCGGCTTCGAGCTCGGCAGCCGGATGCACCAGGGCCAGCCGCTGCCAACCCTCGCCGGCCGGCCCGAAGCCGTTACCGGGGGTGAGACAGACACCGGTGCCTTCCAGCAAGGCCGCGCAGAACGCCTCCGAATCCAGTCCGCGCAGGCGAGCCACCTCGGGCAACTGCAGCCAGAGATAGAGCGCCATCGACGGGCGCCTCAGGGGCCAACCCTGGGCCTCCAGCGCCGTCGCCATGCGATCGCGCCGCTCCCTGTACACCGCCCGCAGCCGCTGGGGCCAGTCGGGGGCCTGCTCCAGGGCGGCGATGGCTCCGGCCTGCAGGGCAAGGGACTGGTTGAAATCCACCACCCCCTTGAGCTGGCGCAGGGCCGTGATCAGCCACGCGGCGCCGATGGCGAAGGCCAGCCGGTAACCGCCGAGGCACCAGCTCTTGGAAAAGGAGAAAAACTCAATGCCGCACTGGCGCCAGGCCGGGTTACGCAACAGGGCCGGGGCCTCGCCGTCGAGGGCCAGATCGACATAGGGGTTGTCGTGGGCCAACACGATGTCGTGGCGCAGGGCCCGCTCCACCGCCTCATCCAGCCAGCTCTGCTCGCCGGTGGTGGCGGTGGGATTGTGGGGGAAGCCCAGCACCATCAGCTTCAGGGCCTGCCATTCGGCGGCGCCGAGGCGGTCGAAATCGGGCCGCCAACCAGAGGCGGCCTCCAGCGGCAGCAGCACCGGACGCGCCGAGGCCAGCTGCAGGCCACCGAGATGGGAGGGGTAATAAGGATCGAGCAACAGGGCGGCGTCGCCGGGGTTGAGCACCGCCAGGGGCAGATGGGCCGTGCCCTCCTGGGATCCCACCAGCAGCAGCACCTCGGTCTCGGGATCCACCGTCCCCCCGAAGCGCCGACCGGCCCAGGCGGCCACCGCCTCCCGGAACGGCAGGGTGGCGCCATGGAGGCAGTAAGAGGCACTCTCAGGCTGGTTCAGTCCGGCGGCGATCGCCTCGATGGCGACCGGCGGCGGCTGCAGATCGGTGGAGCCAAGGGAGAGATCGAGCAGCGGCGGCAAGGGCGCCTGGCTAGCGGCGACCTGGCAGCGCTGCCGATAGGCCAGCTTGCGTTGGTCGTTGCGGGCGAAGACGCCGCTGCCGAGCAGAGCCAGCCGTTCAGAGATGGGCATCCAGGAAGGCCTGCAGCTGGGGCTTGGCCATGGCGCCCTCGTGACGGCCGATCTCGACGCCGTCACGGAACAGGATCAGGGTGGGTAGACCCTGCACCCGATAGGCATCGCGGCTGCCCGGATTGCTGTCAGCCTCCAGTTTGCCCACCGTCAACCGACCGGCGTAGCTGCTGGCGGCCCAGGTCATCAAGGGGGCCATCAGGCGGCAGGGGCCGCACCAGGGAGCCCAGACATCCACCAGCACTGCCGAGGGCAGGGCAAGCACCTCGGCGGCGAAGTTGGCGTCATTGAGCTCGACAACAGCGGCTTCGCCGTTGACGGCCGAGGCCCGAGCTGCCGAGGAGCCCGGGGTCTCGGCCCTTGGGGTCTCGGCCCGTAGGGCCTCGCCGTTGTGGTCGATCGACACGGAGCAGGATTCAGCTGGCCCGATTGTATGAATTCCGCTTCACCGCCCGATGGCGTCCGGCAGCCCCGTAGCGGGCTGCGGCCGCGATGGCGCTGAGCTCAGGGGGCCAGCGCCAGGTGGGTGTGGTTGTGGCTGTCAACGCCGATGAGCCCATCGAGGTGCTGGCTGGTCACGGTGCCAGGGGCTGTCGCTGCGGCCATTGCTGCTGGGGACAGGAGGTGGATGCAACCAGCCAGGCAGACCGACAGGCCATGGACGGGAAGGGAGCGTCAAGACTCCGATGCGGTCACCGGACGACCCCGGCTGGTTGGCCCAAGGAACAGATCGACAGGTCTCAAGGAAAGACACCACTCGCCGAGGGAAACCGGATCGGGCATCAGACGGATCAGATCCGTGCTGGTGAGAGCCCGGTATCCTCCATGACCGTCAGAGCTTGTCGATGGAGCGCTTGAGCTGCTCGAGTTCGGCATCCACTTCCGCCACCTGCACCGGCTGCAACTGGGGCACCGGTCCATTGGGGGCCGGCAGGGAGACTGGATTGCTGCCTCCTTCCATGCGGTTCTTGAGGGCGGCCAACTCGTCATCAACGCTGCTGCCCTCGAGGGCGGCGAACTGACTTTCGAGATCGGCGCCGGCCAGCTCGGCAGCGGCCTGGCTACGGGCCTCCATGGCCAGCACCTTCTCCTCCATTTGATCGAAGGCAGCCATCGAGCTGTTGGTGCCCAGATTGCCGACGGCGTTCTGAAGCTGCTCCTGGGCCTGGGCCGCCTGCTGGCGGGCCTTGAGCATGTCTTTTTTGGTCTTGGCCTGGGCGATCTTGCCCTCGAGGGCCGTCAGGCTTTTCTTGAGCGTCTCCACCTGGCCGGACTGGCTGGAGATCTGCGTGTTGAGGGTGGCCGCTGTCTCGGAGTAAGTCTTGCGACGGGTGAGGGCTTCGCGGGCCAGATCTTCGCGATTTTCCTTGAGGGCGAGCTCGGCCTTGCCCATCCAGTAGCGATCCTGGGAGGAGGCCTGGTCGGCCTGGTTCTGCAGCCGCTTCTGGCTGGCGATGGCCGTGGCCACGGCCTGGCGCAGCTTGACCAGATCGGCCTGCATGTCGGCCACGGACTGATCGAGGATCTTGGCCGGATCCTCCGCCTTGCTCACCAGGTCGTTGAGATTGGCGCGAAGCAGGCGGCTGAGCCGATCGAAGAAGCCCATGAATTGGCGGCTGGGGCGAGACCAGACAGTAGCGACTTCAGCGGATACGGACTGGCGGAGCGAGCACCGGATTGCCGCACTTCCCCAGGCGGCCGGACCTAGCCTGGGTTCATGGCCAAGGCCCGCAGTCAGCAGAACCCCCGCCAGCAGACGCTCCGCATCGGCAACCTGTCGCTGCTGATAGCCGCGCCCAAGCCCCCCGCCAGCGCCGTGGCCAGCTGCCTGGAGGCGCTGCAGCGGGAGTGGCGCCGGGATGGCCATATGGCCGCCCTCTGGCAGGCCTGGCCCAGAATTGCCGGCCCCCAGCTGGCGGCCCACTGCCGGCCCTTGCAGCTGCAGGCGGGGCTGCTCACGGTGGGAGCCGCGCCGGGCCCCTGGCTGCAGGCCCTTCAATATCACCGCCACCAGCTGCTGGGAGCCCTGCGGGGCGCTGGCTTCACGGTGCGCGATCTACGGCTGCAGCAGCACTACGCCACGACCATCCCGGCCGCAGGCAGCAGTCTGGAAGCTGAAATCTGGGCCCGCCATCCCAGCCGCATCGACGTGCACGGCCAGGCCGACTGCCCCGAATGCCGGCGACCAGCCCCGGCGGGTGAAATGGCCCGCTGGGGCCATTGCAGCTTCTGCCGCCGCGAATGGCTGGCGGCTCAGTTCACGGTGATGCCAGGGGGGCCTGGACCAGCGGCACCGAAGGCAGTCACCTGAAGCAGATTCCAGCCAGGACGCCGCGATGGCCTGGACCCGGATCGGGTATGGGGCTAGCAAGAGGCCAGCTGCCGCCGCCGTCGTCGCCTTGATGCCTGTCCTGATCGCTGCCTCTCTTCCTCCACTGCGGCTGGGCCCGGTCCGGGTGCGGCGGCTTGCGGCCCAGCCGTTTGCGGCCCTGCCGGTTGCGGCTCTGCAGCTCGAGGTCCTGCCCCTGGTCGTTCTGCCGGCCCTGGTGGTGATGGGCCTGCTCCTGGGCGCATCGGCGGAAGCCGGCACTGCTTCGATCAGCCCCGCTTCGATCAGCCCGGCTTCGATCAGCCCGGCCGCGTCGAGTCCTGCTTCGGTGAGCCCAGCACCAGCGCCAGCCTGGCTGAACCGCCCAGGCCACAGCTTCTGGGAGAGCCGCCCCTGGGTCTACGGCTGGTATCGGGTCCATCCCGAGGTATGGAGCTGGTGGAGTGCAAGTTCCGCCCGCTGGGGCCTGGCCAACCTGGCACCGGCCGCCACGATCACCGGCCTCGTCCAAGCCGCCCTGTCCAGCGGCAACACCGTGATCGTGGTGCCAGGCGGCACAGAACGGCTCGACATCGGCAGCCTGCAGGCTGGCCGGCCGATGGGGGTGCGCTTCCAGTACGCCGGCGAGGGCCTGGCCTGGAGCCCCGGCAGCGCCGATTGCCAGGCGGGCCTGCTCACGGGTCTGCCCCCCCGGACTCCCCTGGAGGCCCAACGGCTCAATGCCGCCTGCCAGCTGACCTACGGCAACCCTTGAGGCGGCCCCGCTTCAGAGGCTGAGCCGGAAGCCATCGCGGCGATGGAAATCGGGTTCCAGGCCGCCATGGGCCAGGGCCCAGTAACTCACCAGGCCCGAGCGCTGCTGAATCACCGCGGTGATCGCCGCCTCCAGGGGTTGGTCCGCCTCCAGGCCTGGAGGCAGATCCAGCTCCAGGGCGAGCCGCAGCTCCTGGGGATCAGACGTCACCTGCAAAGCCAGCTGCTGATAAGCAGGTTCCGCCGCCAGGCCGCGCCGATAGCCCTGCAAGCGGTAGATGTTCCAGTGGCCCGCCGGCGAGAGGTTGAACTCCCAGTAGGGCTCGCAGCCGCAACAGGCCAGAAACAGCTCAAAGCAGGTGGTCTGCCAGAGCTCATCGAGCCGGCTGGGCGGCTCGGCCGGCGGCGGAATCAGCACCGTCTCCAGAGGGCCCTGCAGGACGTAGCGGATCTTCAGGCGCTGGCCGCGGCGGCTGATCTCGCCCGTGATCGCCAGCTCCGCCAGCTGGGGCAACGATTCGAAGGGCTGGAGCGCGAAGTGGTGATCAGTGTCCACGGAGGCAATCCTGGCGACTCAAAGGGCACCCCGCAGCCGCTCGACGATCGTGCGGATGGCGCCCTCCTGGTTCTCAATACTTTCGGTCAGCCGGAACTGCACCAGGGCGCGCTGCAGATTGTGGCCGGGGCGATTGGTTTTGAAGTAGTGGTCGCCGCCCAGATGATCGGTGAAGAAGCGCAGACCCAGCTCGAAGCTGATCAGGCGGATGGCATCAAAGAGATGGTCGTAGTCGGCGGCGGCCAGAAAGCCATGGGCCTGGCCCAGATAGCCCTCGAGGATGGCCTCACACAGCTCCAGATCGAAGTGAACCGAGCGCCAGTCCGATGTCTCTTCGCCCAGACGATTGCAGCCGGATCGGAGGCAGTCGCCGATGTCGTAGTGCACTAGGCCGGGCTTGATCGTGTCGAGATCGACCAGGGCGATCGCCTCACCGCTGGCCACATCGAACATCACGTTGTTGAGCTTTGGATCGCCATGAATCGGCCGCAGCGGCAGCCGGCCCGCTGCCTTGGCATCCTCCAGCACGAAAGCCAGGCGCTGACGATCGCGGATGAAGGCGATGCAGTGGGCCGCCTGGGGGGTGAGGCGCACGCTGGTGGTGCGCAGGGCCCGCTCGAACTGGGCGAGGTAGCCCGGAGTGATGTGAAAGCCCTCCAGGGTGTCGGCGAGCTCCGCCACCGGCAGATCACTGATCAGGGCATGGAAGGTGCCAAGCCCCCGACCGAGCTCGCGGGCCTGATGGCAATCCTCGAGCAGCTCACAGCTGCGGCCACCCTCGACAAAGCTGAGGGTGCGCCAGACCTCGCCGTTGACCTCCAGCCAGCAGCGACCGGGCTGATCGCGCACGGCCAGGGCCCGGGGCACCTCCCAGCGGCGTCCCGCCAGCAGGGCGCCGCCATGGGCCTGCACGTGCTCTGCGAGCCGCAGGATATTGGCCATCACCAGCTCGGGCTGGGCGAAGACGCGGGTGTTGATGCGCTGCAGCACCACCTGATCGGCCTGGCCATCCTGGGGGCGCAGGCTCACCCGGTAGGTGTCATTGACATTGCCCTGGCCCAGGGGGCTGATGGCGACGACCGGAGAGGGCAGCACAAAGGCCTCGGCGATCGCCAGCAGGGCATCATCGCCAGTGGCTCCTGAGGGGAGTGGCGAGCCGTCGTGCAAGCCGGGAGGGGTGGGCGAGCCAGCTTGGGTCTCGGTCACGGGCCTCCGGTCGCAGTCGGCCACACTGTTCCACGCAGATCGCCGCCATTCCAGGCTGACTCTGCCAGTCCTTCAGCTGGGCTGCCCCGGACACGCCCCGCGGCAAGGCCGCACTCAAGCCTCCAGATCCCAGGCGGCGCGGATCCGCTCGAGCGGTTCGGCGGCGAGGTGAAAATAATCGACCTCCAGCAGCGGATCCACCCGGCAGCGGGCACCGCGGGCGATGGCGCGACCGACCCGCTCCGGAGCCCCCGGCGCCGCCAGGGTGTGGGCGTAGTCCGGGCCGACCACGACACTGCGCAGCAGGCCGGTCTCGTAGATGCTCACCGCCCCCAGGAAGCCCAGCATCGCCCCGGGAGAGCGGCTGGCAGCGGCCATGAAGGCGGTCACCTCCAGCTCGCCGATCGGCGTGGTGTCATAGCCGGCCACGACATGGACCCAGTCGTGATGGGCCAGGGCCTCATTGCCGCCCCCCACGTCCCCGGGCAGGCGGAAACCCCGATCGGCGTAGAAGCGGGCCATGGCGCGGCCAAGACTGCCCTCGGGACAGCCGCCCAGGGCACGCCAGCGCTCGCTGACAGCGGCATCGGCCTGGACCGTGAGCGCAAAGGCCTGCAGCCCGAAGCGCCGCAGCAGCTCCGGCAGCTGGGAATCGTCCCGCTCCCCATCGCCGATCCAGCAGAGCCGGTAGAAATCGGCCGTGGCCAGGGCCTGGGAGTGCCCCACCAGATCCCGGGCCAGCCGCAGCGAGCGCCCATCCACCTGCAGGGCTTCGGCCCAGCGCTGCACGGACGCCTGCAACGCCACAGGGATCGGCCGGCAGACCATCTCCAGCGCCACCATCAGCTCGATCAGTTCGCGGCGCTGGGCAGGCTGGGGCAGCTCCAGCGCCACAGCCTCAGGGGTGATGGCGTCTTGGGCCTCGGGATCCCCCTGCCAGCCGAGCAGCTGGGCAAACAGAACCTTCAGCAGCCTGGGCTGCAGGGGATCGGCCCAACGGCCGCCCAGACGGCAGGCGCTGACCACCGCCGCCGCCACCAACGGGGCCTGAGAGAGCGGGGTGTGGATCAGAAACATGACCAGAGAAGCAGACGCTCAGGGTTGGAACTGTTCAGAAGGCATAGCGCAGACTCACCTGCAGGCCCTGGGTCTGGAGATCGGCCTCAGTGCCGGCGATCGTGAGGCTGCGCGTGCCGCGAGGCCGCACGATGGTGGCCGAGCCGCTGCGGCTGCGCACCTGGCCGAGATCGCTGAAGCGGTAAGCCAGATCGAGGCTGAGCCGCTCGCTCAGCGGCACCGCCACACCGGCCGTGAGCAGATAGGCGAAGCCACTGCTGCTGCCAGCGGCGGTGGTTGTCGAGGCCTTGGCCGCAATCGAGGGGAAGCGATAGGTGACCCCGTCCAGATGGTTGCGGGCGCCGCCGAGACCGGCGCCGAGGAAGGGGCGCACGCCGGCGATCCGGGGCAGATCCACATAGGCGACAGCGAAGCCAGCCAGCGAATCGACCGCACCATTCACCGGCTGGGAGGCTCCGGCACCGAGAAAGTTGCTCTGGCCGCTGTAGGCCAGCTGGGGCCGCCAGCTCAGCAGCGCCTCGGCCCGCAGCCAGGACGTGAAGCGATAGCCGAGGGCGCCATCGAGCACCGGCGTCTGGCCGAAGGAGCCGGCCGCCTGGAGCGAGCGGCCGTTCTGACCGGCACCGCAGCCGAACAGGGCCGGCGGCGTGGTGCCGCTGCAGGAGCCCTGGTCGCGGAAACTGCTGGGATCGGACCAGTCCAGCCCAGCACCCAGACGCAGATAGGGCCCGCTGCGCTCGTTCAGGCCTGGGGCAGCCGCGGCTTGGGCGGCGACGGCCTGGGCAGCGACGGCCTCAGCCTGCGCCACAACGGGTTGGGCGGCTGCGAGCTGGGGCAGGGCAACCAGGCTGAATCCAGCAGCCAGGCTCCACGAAGGCAGCGGCCTGGCCCTTGCGACCGCTCGCGGCTCCAGAGTTGCGGAATCATCCATCGACAGAATCAGCAGCAGAAAATCTCATCGCTGGTTCTAGGTCCAAGGGTCGCGACAAGGCGCTGATCATGGGCAGCTGGCCAGCTGCCGCGCTGTTCTCACCCAGCTGAGCGACGCGCCCAGTTGAGCGATTCGCCCAATTGCTGGACATGGTCAGGCCAGTTCGTGGCAACAGGCGGCGAAGGCCGCAGCGGGATCGGCGGCAGCGCTGATCGGCCGGCCGATCACCAGCTGACTGGCGCCGGCGGCGATCGCCTCGGCGGGGGTCAGCACGCGCGCCTGGTCGTCCGCGGCGCTGCCGGCCGGACGAATGCCGGGAGAGACGAGACGGAAGGGCTCGGGATGGGCCCGCCGCAGGGCCGCCACCTCCAGGGGCGAGCAAACGCAGCCGCCGATACCGGCGCCGGCCGCCAGGGCCGCCAGACGATTCACGTGGCTGGGCACGGGCTCAGCGATGGCAAGTTCGGCGGCGAAGCGCGCCGCCGGCCAGCTGGTGAGCACGGTCACCGCCAGCAACGTGGGAGAAGGGAGCCCCTCGGCGGCAGCCCCCTCGATCGCCCCGGCCTGGGCTGCCGCCAGGGCCTCAGAGCCGGCAACGGCGTGCACGGTGATCAACTCGGCGCCGAGGCGGCCAGCGCTGCGGCAGGCGCCGGCCATGGTGGCGGGGATGTCGTGAAACTTGAGATCGAGGAACACCCGCAGGCCCCGCTGCCGCAGCTCGCTGACCACGGCGGGACCAGCGGCCGTGAACAGCTCCAATCCCACCTTCACCCAGCGCAATCCGGGGATGGCGGCGGCCAGAGCCAGGGCAGCGGCAGCGTCGGGGCGATCGAGGGCCAGGATGATTCGCTCAGCCGGATCAAGCGCGAACACTGGAGTCATGGAACGCCGGGAGCGGCAGCAGGCAGGCGAGCGTGACGCTAAGAGGAGGGCTCCAAACCAACGAGCGACACGGCCAGGCGAGAGCCAGGTCAAAGAAGAAGTGGCGGCCCGTGGATCGGTTGAGGGCCGATGGCGTGAAGACGAGCTCAACCGCTGGATGGCACGTCCATTGGATTGACCCAGACGACTCCGCAGGGAGGCAAGCTCATCGAGTGCCCTGCCCTGATCGGGCTGGGCTGAACAAGCTCTGCAACGTTCCAGGTTCGTAGTGGAGCTTGAGGGGCAATCAGGAACACCCAAGCTTGCGATCGATCACCCAACAACCACACAACAGCGACGCAGGTGCTCCAGAAGAGAACCTCCCCCTCAACAGAATGTTCTCATGCCTAGCCCAATCAGACACAAAAGCCTGGATGCGGCGACAGATGCCAAGACCAGATCGGCTGTGATGCCTTGTACCTCCACGACGCTTCTGGAACTCCGAATTGATCAATTCGACATTGATCAATTCGACGGCCGCACGAAAGACATGAGCCGGGCAGCAGGAGCAGATCTGTTACAGCAAGGGTACAATAGCGACTCAAGCCGACTGCGAGAAATCCAATCTCCATCGTTGCAGTCATCCCCATAGCCCCCTTCCCCCTGGATTGCAACCAACAACACCAAGGAGCAACATCGCCCAAGCGGGCCATCCACCGGCCAATGCTCAACACAGGGGGTCGATAAACCATATCGAACTTAACTAAATCTTGCAGGAAATCAAATGCCAAGCAAGGGCACCGTGGCGCAGGCTGGGGCCACTCAAGCTTCACAGGCATATCCCGATCCACCAGCCAAAACCTTAGCCCTCACATCAGCAGCTACCAACAAACCTTGAGCCAATCAACGACCACCCAACAGCCAGACAGCAACAATATTATAAATAAATCAGAGATAGCGATGGCACGCCAGTCAAAGCATCCCAAAAACGTGCTTCGCCTCAATATATGGGTGCAGACAAACAAAAACTTGCGACCAGATCAAGACAACGAACCAACAAGCCACTGCTTGCCAAGATTTTCAAGAAAAGAAGCTAAAAAAATGACCCACTTACAGACGGAGCAAGTGGGTCATGCAGCAGCAAAACAGCCATAAGACATCAAGTAGTAAAAGCGCAGGAGATGGTATCTCCTGTCGTAACGGTGCGCAGAACGGTGATGTTGGCACCTGTTGAATTGGTGGCGCTACTTGCCGTCAGACACTTCACACCAGCAGCTCTCACTGGCCCCCAGGTAACGACGAGGGAGCCATTACCCGTGGCAAGGCAGGTTTCAAGGACACCATCGCCAGCGGTTCCAGCTCGATATTTAGCGTCTTGCGATTCGCCAATATCGGTGGCGACAAACACGGCACATTCCTTAGCAAAGCCGATGGCCTCGCCAATACGCGAGCCGATCTTGGCAGCGTTGCGGGCGGCGATGAAGTTGGGCAGAGCCACAGCGGTGAGGATGCCGATGATGGCGACTACAATCATCAACTCCACCAAGGTGAAGCCTTGCTGGACGGCACTGACTCCTGCTTTGCGTTTGGAGAGGTGCAGGAGTAGGCGTGTCTGGAAGGAAGCGCTGGAGCGAGCTTGGGCTGGGGACATGGATTTGGTTGGCAAGATAGGGTAGAAACCTAAAAACAACTCTAGCGGATTAAGCAGAGCCTGGTGATTGTCAAACCTTAGGTTAACGAAGGCGGATCGCTATTTTGACATCCAGCCTGATAACAGCTCGACTGTTTCAAACTGGAGTTTCTTCTTGCGGACGGGTGCTGCGGCGACGTGGTGGCTGAACAGCTGCTCAATGTGTTCACAGCAGCCCCTCGCTCCAGCGGCGCAACTCAGTGCAGCAGCAGATACATAGAAGTTACTTAGGCATTGCACACCAATCTTACAGGCAGGCCGCGCCAGCTTGACTACCGTAAACGCTGCACATTTACCGCACGGCGCAGAGAATACTTGATGCAAGGGGCAATTCCCCGAGCAGGGACCGGGCTTACCAGAAATACTGACAAGTAAATCCTGAGATCAGCAAAAGACCAACTGACAATGAAAAACTGCCGCACATCACCAAGAGTGTGGCCCCAGCCTCCAGCCTTTCGCTGAAGATGCTAAGCGACTGACTTCACGCTGAAACGACAAAGGGAATCAGGGGAAGGACGAACCATGGACAGGCAAGCAGGAAACACCTTTCATCAAAAGAAGATCCGCAGCTTGCTTCGCAAGCCGCGGACTTCATTCATGATCAGCAGGCTAATATTCGACTCTTTGCCTTTCAACAAGGCAAAAGCTCAGGTTGTGAATGCACACGAAATCGTGTCACCGGTCGTTACGGTACGCAACACAGTGATGTTGGCACCTGTTGAGTCGGTGGCGCTACTTGCCGTCAGACACTTGACGCCAGCAGCTCTCGATGCCCCCCAGCTGACGACGAGGGAGCCATTACCAGTGGCAATACAGTTTTCAACGACGCCATCGCCAGCGGTTCCAGCTCGCGTTGCATTGGATTGCACTTCGCCAATATCGGTGGCGATGAACACGGCACATTCCTTAGC
The DNA here is from genome assembly GCA_943324725.2 of Bordetella parapertussis. GTDB lineage: Bacteria > Cyanobacteriota > Cyanobacteriia > PCC-6307 > Cyanobiaceae > Cyanobium. The sequence continues at coordinate 46,675 of CALPMR020000001.1, forward strand.
AAAGCCGATGGCCTCGCCAATACGGGAGCCGATCTTGGCGGCGTTGCGGGCGGCGATGAAATTGGGCAGGGCGACAGCGGTGAGAATGCCGATGATGGCAACCACAATCATCAGCTCCACCAAGGTGAAGCCTTTTTGAGCAACGTTGAGGCCCGCTTTGCGCCTGGAAAGGTGAAGCAGCAGACGGGTCTGAAAGGAAACGCGGGAGCGAGCCTGAGCTGGGGACATGGGATTCAATGCAACGGGAAGGCTGGTCCTTGAAAAGGATGCTGACAGGGACTGGGCATCCCAGCGAGAGTGAGGGGATCTGTGCATGCTCTCTGCACTTATTTAAATCATAACGCTCCCCTACCGCAATCCATTTTAGCCTTAAAATAACTTGGCAACTTTGCCGCTGTTGTGCATCAACATCGTGCCTGCGACATGTAATCCGACTGTTAACGCCAGGCACCCATCAGCAGGCCGGATCAGCCGAGGCCGGCAATGGCAAAGTTTTGTGGCGGCTGGCTCCGTGCCGCCACCCTGCCCTTGGCTGAAAGTGCCGCTCTACGGCGGCAGATCAAAGGCCAGGCATGGGCAGCAAGCCGCTGAGGGCCTCGCTATGGATCGTTCACTCCTTTGGCATGGGACTAGATTTGAAATCTCACTTTCCTAACAGATTCCGAAC
>CALPMR020000002.1 GCA_943324725.2 Bordetella parapertussis
GATCGAGCGCGAGGGCCACACCTGGAAACTGCTGGACACCGCCGGCATCCGCCGCCGCCGCAGTGTGGATTACGGCCCGGAGTACTTCTGCATCACCCGCAGCTTCAAGGCGATCGAGCGCAGTGATGTCTGCGTGCTGGTGATTGATGCCCTCGATGGCGTCACCGAGCAGGATCAACGCCTGGCCGGTCGCATCGAGGAGGAGGGCCGCGCCTGTGTGGTGGTGGTCAACAAGTGGGATGCGATCGAGAAGGACAGCCACACCCTCTCGGCGATGGAGAAGGAGCTGCGGGCCAAGCTCTACGTCCTCGACTGGGCGGCGATGCTGTTCACCTCGGCCCTCTCCGGCCAGCGGGTCACGGCGATCTTCCCGTTGGCCAAGCTGGCGGTGGAGCAGCACCGCCGCCGCGTCACCACCTCGGTGGTGAATGAAGTGCTGGAGGAGGCGCTGCGCTGGCGCTCGCCGCCCACCACCCGCGGCGGCCGCCAGGGGCGCATCTATTACGGCACCCAGGTGGCGACGCGGCCGCCCAGCTTCACCTTGTTCGTCAATGATCCGAAGCTGTTCGGCGAAACCTACCGGCGCTATGTGGAACGCCAGATCCGCGAGGGCCTGGGCTTTGAAGGCTCGCCCCTGCGCCTGTTCTGGCGCGGCAAGCAGCAGCGCGACGCCGAGAAGGAGCTGGCCCGCTCCCAGTCCCGCAGTCACTGAGGCCATGGTCCGGGAGCGCCGCTGATGGACTGGCTGCGCCAACTACCGATCGGTCAGTACGTCGACACCAGTGACAGCGGGCCGGCCAGCTGGCTGCAGCGGCTCGATCCCCGCCTGAAGCTGGCCTGGACCTTGGCCTTCCTGGTGACGCCGATCCTGGCGGGACCGATCTGGCGTGTCTCGCTGGTGGGTCTGCTGTTGCTGATCACCGTCGCCAGCGGTCTGCCGCTGCGCCTCTGGGGGCGAAGCGTGCTGGTGTGGCTGGCCCTGGCGCTGCTGGTGGGGCTGCTTTCCTCCACCTTGCCGGCCGGTGACAGCAGCCCTGCCAACCTGCAGCGACCCCCCGGCGAGCTGCGCCTCGCCCCGCCACAGCAGCCTGGCGGCCCTGTGCCCGAGCGCCTTGGCCTCTCCTGGGAGCTGGTGCGCTGGGGGCCGTTGCAGCTCGGTCCCCTGCCCCTGGGCCCCCTGGTGGTGACCCGCAAGTCGGCCCAGCTGGGCCTGAACAGCGCCACGGTGTTGTTCACCCTGATTCACAGTGCCAATCTGCTGCTGTTGAGCACCTCCCCCGAGGCCCTGGTCTGGGCCATCGACTGGTGGCTGGTTCCCCTGGGGCGCCTGGGGCTGCCGGTGGAGCGGCTCGGCTTCACCCTGCTGCTGGCTCTGCGCTTCCTGCCGCTGGTGCAGGAGGAATTCCAGAACCTGCTGCGCTCCCTGGCCACCCGGGCCGTCAATCTCAAGGCCCTGGGTTGGAAGACGGGCCTGGGCCTGGCCCTGGCCGTGGGGGAGCGCCTGCTGGCGAATGTGCTGCTGCGCTCCGAACAGGGGGCCGAAGCCCTGATGGCCCGCGGCGGCCGCTGGCTGGCGCCGGAGAGCCTGCATCAGCCCGCGCCGATCGCGGCGCTGCCGACCCTGCTGGCGGCAGCAGCCCTGCTGCTGTTGGTGGGCTTGCGGGTCCGGATCGGCGCTGCCTAGGCGCGTCCAGCTGGACGCTCGCTCTGCAGGGATCCCTGCCCTGAGCGCGGTGGGGTTGAATGGAGAAAGTTTGACTGGCGATGTGAGTTCCGAGCGCTACCTGAATCACCCGACCTTCGGGATGCTCTATCGGGTCGCCCCCGTCGCGGAGAGCAAGGATCTGTTCGCCACCCTTTATGCCCAGCGGATTTTCTTTCTGGTCACGTTGCAGAAACGCGGCGCCATGTTCGAGGTGATTCCCCTGATGGATGCTCGCCATTTCGCCGAACAGAATCTCGTCCGTGCCCGCCGCGAAGGTCCCCAGGAGCTGGCCCGCTGGCGTCAGCTCTTCGACCAGACCTTCATCTGATGGACAGTGGGGCCCTGGCCGCCCGTCTGGCTGAACTGGGCGCCCTGCTGCCCCCCACCACCCACCTGCTGGCCGTGAGCAAGGGCCAGGATGCGGCGGCCATCCGTGAGCTGGTGGCCCTGGGACAGCGCAGTTTCGGCGAGAGCCGGCTGCAGGAGGCCCAGGCCAAGCAGGAGCAGCTCGCCGATCTCGAGCCCCTCGACTGGCATTTCATCGGTCGGCTGCAGGCCAACAAAGCCCGGGGGGTTCTGCGCCAGTTCGGCAGCATCCACTCCGTCGACAGCCTCGAGCTGGCCAGGCGCCTGCAGCGGATTGCCGCTGAGGAAGGGCTGGCGCCGGCGGTTCTGTTTCAACTGAAGCTGCGCCCCGATCCCGGCAAGACCGGCTTCAGCGCCGCCGAGTTCCGCCAGGCCTGGCCCGAGCTGGCCGGTCTGGCGCCGCTGCGACCCGTGGGGCTGATGACGATCGCTCCCCGGGGACTGACGGCCCAGGAGCGCCTCAGCCTGTTTCAGGAGTGCGCTGCTCTGGCGGCCGAACGTGGCCTGGAGCAGCTGTCGATGGGCATGAGTGGCGACTGGCCCGAGGCTGTGGCCGCCGGCAGCACCTGGGTGCGGCTGGGTACCACGCTGTTCGGAGTGCGTCCAGGGGCTGGGGCACCCGCAGGGCCGGAAACGCCGACGAACACCGGTTGAGAGGTTGCCACCGTTCGCATGGGACGCTATTCAGGTCTGAAGCTCCATCCAGAGGCTATCCGTGTCGTTGTTTTCCCGTCTGCGTGCCGTCGTCTCCGGAGATGACTACCTCGATGGCGATTACGACGACGAGCTCGACTACGATCCCGGCGATGTTGGCGAGCCAGCCCCCAGCAGTCGCAGCTTCGGCAGCAGCAGTGCCCTGGCCCTGAGCGAGCCCTTCGGCATGGATGATCCGTTTGCGGGCACCAACGTCATCGGCCTGCCCGGCATTTCCACCTCGGCGGTGGAGGTCTGCCTGATGGAGCCGCGCAGCTTCGATGAAATGCCCCGCGCCATCCAGGCCCTGCGGGAGCGCAAGACGGTGATCCTCAACCTGACGATGATGGAGCCCGACCAGGCCCAGCGCGCCGTTGATTTCGTGGCTGGTGGCACCTTCGCCATCGACGGTCATCAGGAGCGAGTGGGCGAGAGCATTTTCCTGTTCGCTCCCAGCTGTGTCACGGTCACCACCGCCGGTGGCGAGGAGGCCGCCTCCCCCACGGTCACCGCCAGTCGCATCGCCTCCGAGCCCCAGGACGCCGCCCCGAGTCCCGCCTGGGGCCGTAAGGATGATCTGGTCTGACGACCAGACCACCATGCCCCCTGACGCTGCCAGCGGCATGCCTGTCGGCATCGCCGATGTCGGTGTCATCGGTCTGGGTCGCATGGCCCAGGCTCTGGTGTTTCCCCTGATCGAAGCCGGTCTGATTGATCGCCAGCGCCTGCGTGCCGTGGTGGCCAGCGAAGCCTCGGCTGAACGGCTGCATCAGGCCCATCAGTTGGCGGTCAGCACCGATCCATTGCAGGCCTGGCAGGCGCCGGTGGTGCTGTTGGCCGTCAAGCCCCAGCAACTGGATGGCGTCGCCCAGGCCCTGGGGGGCGCCGCTGAGGGCCCCAGCCCGCGGCTGCTGATCTCGGTGCTGGCCGGTGTGACCCTGGCCCGGCTGCAGCGCCTGTTTCCCAGCAGCCGGATCGTGCGGGCCGTGCCCAATACGCCTTGCCTGGTGCGGGCGGGGCTCACCGGCCTGGCCTGGGGGGAGGGCATCAGTGCCGAGCAGCAGGAGTGGGTGCGATCGCTGTTCGCCCGGGTGGGCGAGGTGCTGGAGCTGCCGGAAGTCCAGCTGGATGCCTTCCTGGCCCTGACCTCCTCCGGGCCGGCCTTCGTGGCCCTGGTGGCGGAGGCCATGGCCGATGGTGCCGTGGCGGCTGGCTTGCCCAGGCAGCTGGCCCAGCACCTGGCCCATCGCACCCTGGCGGGCACCGCCGCCCTGCTGCATGAGCGGGAACTCCATCCCGGCCAGCTCAAGGACATGGTCACCAGCCCGGCCGGGACCACGATCGCCGGGCTGCGGGAACTGGAGCGGGCCGGCCTGCGTTCGGCCCTGATCGAAGCCGTGCTGGCTGCCGCCAACCGCAGTCGGGAACTGGCCTAGGAGGTGGCTGAGCAAGCCTCCAGCAGGACTTCGGCGTGAGCGATCGGGGCTGCTCAGCCCAGTGGCAACCCGCCGCGTGGTGCCTGCGGCGATTCAGCTCTCCCTGGCTTCGTCCCTGGCCGCCCCCAGGCGGGGCTCCTGGCCGGCCAGCAGCCGCTGCAGGTTGCTGCGATGGCGCCAGACCACCAGCACCGTGGTGAGCACCGCCAGCAGCAGGTAGGCCGGCCGCAGGCCGCCGCTGCCGAACCAGGCCAGCATCAGCAACGGCAGGGCGAGGGCCGCCACCACGCTGGAGAGCGAAACGATGCGGCTGAAGGTCAGCACCGCCAGGAAGATGCCGAAACAGGCCAGGCCGACGGGCCAGGTCAGACCCAGCAGCATGCCCAGGCCGGTGGCCACCGCCTTGCCGCCCTTCCAGCCCAGCCACAGCGGCCAGATGTGACCCGCCAGGGCGGCCAGGCCGGCCGCCACCACCCACCAGTCGCTGCCGGCGTCAACAACCTGATGTTGCAGCAGGGCCTTGGCCAGCAGCACCGCCAGGCTGCCCTTGAGCACGTCGACCACGAACACCGCCAGGGCCGGCCCCTTGCCCAGCACCCGCAGCACGTTGGTGGCCCCGGTGGAGCCCGAACCGGCCTGGCGGATGTCGATGCCGGCCAGCCAGCGGCCGGCCAGCCAGCCCGAGGGGATCGAGCCGAGCAGATAGCCGGCCACCAGTACGAAGAGATTCAGCAGCATGGGCAGGTGTTGAGCAGGCGTGGGCAAGAGGGAGGGGTAAGGCAACCCTGGGGCCAGGCTGCATGGTGGTGGTGGCGCCTTTGTTCGCCGCTGTGGCTGAGGCAACGCTGGCTTTGGTTGCCTTGACGTTGGCAGCTGTTGGGTGGGCTGCGGTGGCGTTGACAGCCGTAGCGTGGGTCGGGGCTGGCAGGTGGTTGGTCGGGCTGCCGTGATGCCACGGGTGCATGGCCTGTCTCCCGGCCCAGACCTGTTGCCGGCCTCATTAGAGATCCTCGTCGAGCCCGATCTCGTCGGGGCTGGCGGCGAAGGCCAGCCAGAGGGGGAACTGCAGCAGGGGGATGTCCACCACCCGCTCAGCGGCATCGATGACGATGAACGGCAACTCACCCCGCTCCTCGAGCCGATCGGCCCGCTCGATTACGGCCTCGGAGCGCTCGAACAACACGATGCCGCTGCTGGGACCGAAGTCGTCGCGGCTGAGACCGAGGCAATCCTGCAGACCGCGGCGCCATTCCCCCAGCCGCTCCGGCTGGCCGGCCAGCACCAGGGTCTGGAAGCGATCGCCATAGAGCTCCCCGAGGATGGCGACGGCCGCGGCGGCGATCAGCACGTTGCGATTGCGGCTGCCGCTGCTGGGCTGGGCGCCGCGGCCGCCCTGGCCCAGGAACCAGTCGTCGAGCAGGGCGGCCCCGGCGGGCTCCAGGGTGCGCCGCAGTTTCCAGGGGTCAGCGTAGAAATCCGGCTGGCCGCTGTAGGTCTTCAACAGCGTGCGGATCAGGGCCTCGTCCTGGCTGAACAGGCCGGCGGCGACAGGCGGCGGGGCTTCAGGGAGGCTGGCGGCCGCCTGCCGATCCAGGGGCGATGGCTGCACCAGCACGGGCTGGGCCACCAGTTCGATCTGCTCGGCCGCCACCACCAGATCCTGCAGTGCCCCCACCAGGTAGTCCTGGAAGCCCTTGACGCGGCGGGCGATGCCATCGGCCTCGCCGCTGAAGCTGCTGGCGATCTGCTTCTGGATCTGATCACGGCGCTGCTCCAGGCCGGTGATCTCCTGCTCCAGGGCCTGGCGCCGTTGCTGGAGCTCCCGCAGGGCCAGCTCCAGCAGAGTGTCCCGAGCCTTGGCTGCGGCGCTCGACGCCGACGGGTCGGATGGGGGTGCTGGCAGCGGCGCTGCGAGGCGGGGGCTGGCCGGGGCCGCGGACTCCGAGCGGGCGGTGGATTCAGCCGTGGCTGGGGACAGCGCCGGGGTTGCTGGTTCGCCTGACTGCTCAGGCCAGGCCAGAGCAGTTGGATTGCTCCAATCCTTTGGCTCTGTTCTGGCAGGTGGCTGGCCCCCTGCTGTGGGCTGGGGCGGGGCCAAGGGACCCGCCGGATCGATGGGGCCGACCTGCGGCGCGGCATCCCGGGGCCCGTGTTCGGCAGGGCCGGTTGGCGCGTGGGAGTCCGGTGAACCCCCCTCGGGGCTGGGCTGGTCGGTCATGGCGTCGGCGAGGAGGCCAGATGGCTCAGGCGCTGCTGCAGTTGCTGGCGCAGGGCGCTGGCATCGAACAGTACCGGCAGGAAATGGATGCTGCGCTCTTCGCGGAAATAGAACAGCACCGGCAATCGCGGCCAGAACAGGGTCCAGCTGATCCAGCTGGCATAGGGGAAGCGGCGGATCTCCGTCGCGCCCCGCCAGACCACCAGATCGGCGTCGGCGAACTCCAGCCGCAGCGTGCGGGCCTGCAGCAGCAGGAAGCCGCCGAACAGCACCAGGGCCAGGGTGAGCCAGCGCACACCACTCCAGAAGGGTGAGAGCACCAGGCAGGCGGGCCCCAGCAGGGTCACGCCCAGGGGCACCCAGAAGCGGGGCTCCAGGCTGACGTCGCCGCTGGCAGGGGGCTGGGCTGGGGCTTGGACGGAGGAATCGGCGCTGGACATGGGAAGCACCCAGGCCCTCCCATGCTCCCATCCCATCCCGTTCCGTCGGTAGCGGCACGCCCCTGCCAGTGCTGGCAGGCTGCCTGCCGATGGGACGATCTGGGCCCTCGGGCTCGCCGCCTCAGTTGCTTCTGAATCGCCCAGGCGAGATCAAGGCTGGCCCTGGGAGAAGCCAAGCCGTTTCTCGCCGTAATCAACAGGCGCCGCGCTCGGGAGGGCGGAAGCAGCGGTTGTGCAGCGCGCTGGTTGCGGAGTCGCTAGGTCCCGAACAGCACCTGGGTGAGCACCACGTCCACCAGAGCCACGGTCACCAGGATCATCACCACGGCGCCGGTGGTGCTGGTGCCCACTTCCTTGGGACCGCCGCGGGTGGTCAGGCCCCAACCGCAGGCCAGGACGGCGATCAACAGGCCGAAGACCAGGGCCTTGAGCATCATCGAGGGCAGGTCGTTGGGCTCCATCCAGGTGCGCACCGAGTTCCAGAACACCGCCGGCGGCACGCTGTACAGGATGGTGCTGCTCATCTGGCCCGACCAGAGCGCCACCCAGAAGAACAGCAGGCACTGCACCGGTGACATCACCACCATCGCCAGCACCCGGGGCACCACCAGGTATTCCACCGGGTCGGTGCGCAGCATCGTGATCGCGTCGATCTGCTCGGTCACCTTCATCGTGCCGAGCTGGGCCGCATAGGCGGTGGCCACCTTGCCGGTGAGCAGCGTGGCCGTGAGCAGCGGCGCGATCTCGCGCGAGAGGCCCAGGGCCAGCAGGCCGCCGATGGCCGCATTGGCCCCCTGTTTGGACAGCTCCGCCGCCACCTGGATGTTGAACACCGTGCCGGCCGCCAATCCGGTGATCAGCACGATCAGAAAGCTGCCGGGACCGGCCTCCAGCAGTTCCTGCAACAGATCGGTGACGCCGATGCGGCCGCGGGCGATGGCACTGACGGCCTGGCCGCCGATCATCAGGCTGCTGCCGAGGCGCTGCAGCCAGCGGGGTGCCCTCATGACTGGGCTCCGGCCCGCAGCTGATGCAGGCCCCTCTCCGGCCAGCGCCGCATCACGATCAGCCCAACGGCGATCAGTACGGCGGGAATCAGGCCCATGCAGAGCCGGATCGCCACCAGGGCGCTGGTGGGCTGCAGAATCTCCAATCTGGCCTGGTACCCACTCAGGCTCATCAGGTTGCCGAAGAAGAAAAGGGCGAAGCTGATGCAGATCTTCTGGGTGAACACCATCCAGGCGCTGTACTGGCCGGCGGGCTTTTCTGGATCGACGTCGATGGCATCCGGCAGCAGGGACCAGGGGATCAGATAGGCGGTGGCGGCGCCGAGACCGGAAATCACGATCGTCATCACCAGCAGGATCAGCTTCACTCCGTTGGCGAGTGAGCCGGTGGGATGAATGGCTGCATCGAGTGGTGGCAGCATCATGGCTGCCAGGCAGCCGACGATCCACAGCGTTGAGCCCCAGTGGAGGGCGCGGATGCGGCCCAGGCGCTGGGAGACCAGATTCCAGATCCACAGTCCCCCCAGGCTGCTGAGGATGAAGGGCATCAGGATCCAGTTGCTCCAGCTTTCCGGCAGGTGCATCACCACCGGCAGATAGATCAGGGCGGCGGTCTGCATCAGCTGCAAGGCGCACCACAGCAGCAGGTAGAGGCCCAGCACCATCAGGAAGCGGCCGTTGCTGCGCACTCGCCTGAGCAGGCGGCGGGTGCTGCCGCGTTCACTGGTGGGGGTCTGGCAATTTCTGGCCAGGGGTGCCAGGCCCCAGCTGCAGAGCAAGGTGGCGACGGTGATGATCACTCCCGAGAGCACACCGACGCGCCAGTAGCTGGCTGGATCGGCATGGTTCTGCAGCAGCAGGCCACCCAGCAGGGCCCCCACCAGGGTGGCGATGATCGAGCCCGTGAAGCGGGCCGTGTTGAGCCGGGTGCGCAGGGACACGCTGGTGGTGAGCTCGGCCGCCAGGGCCGCGTAGGGCAGGTTGACCCCGGTGTAGAGGCTGTTGGCCACGATCGAGATCAGCAGGAAGATCGCGAATTTCAGCCACAGCCCACCGGGAGGCACCCACCACATCAGCGCCATGGCAAAGCCCAGGGGCACCGCACTGCCGACGATCCAGGGAAGGCGGGGCCCCCAGGGTGTCTTGGTCTTGTCACTCAGCCAGCCGATGACCGGATCGTTGATGGCATCCCAGAGGCGGGCCAGCATCAACACCAGGCCCGCCATCCAGGGCGGCATGCCCACGGCCGAGGTGTAGAAGATGAACAGATAAAAGCCGATCAGGGAAGCGGCCATGCCGGTGCCGGCATCGCCCATGCCGTAGGACCAGAGCATGCGTCGGCGCGGGCCCGGTTCCCCATCGGCCGGATCGAGGTAGATCTCGCTGCCGCTGCGATCGCTGATCGCGGCAGCCTGGGGGGAGGAGGGGGGCAAGGCTGGGGAGCGCCGGCGGAGGTCATAATGCTGCAACCCTGTCCAATGGTCAGGCATCGGACCTTTCGGTTCGACCAGCTCCGATTCGGGGCACCCACCAGCGCAAACAGTCAGCCCTCAGGGCGAACATCTGTAGTGGTGCGGGCGTAGTTTAGTGGTAAAACCTCAGCCTTCCAAGCTGATGATGCGGGTTCGATTCCCGCCGCCCGCTTTTCGTTCTCAACCCTTCCTTTCAACAGGCTGGTTCTTCGCAGAGCTCCTCGTACAGCGTCGCTGTTTCTGGCAGTTGGCACCGGGCCAGGCCCTGTTCGGATCTGGAGCGGACACTTGCTCGATGTCGATGGTCCTTGAGGCCTGCTTCCCTTGGGGCCGGGTCGCATGGACCGGCAAGCTGACCGATCCATGCGGCGGCTGCAGGGAACGGACCTTTGGGGAATCCAGCCAGGTTGCCTCTGGAGCCCGGCGGCCTGAACTTCAGCGCTCCAGCAGCGTCCAGAAGCTCCACTTGCCCGCGAAGGCCTCCCGCAGCCGGCCCGCAAACTCGGAGTGGGGCATCACGCCTTGCCAGTCCTCAATTCGCGAGTCGAGCAACGCACAGGTGCGCAGCTGTTCGGCGGCGTAGCGATAGCGCCTGGCCTTGCCGCTTGAGAGGGTGAACACCACCATCGCCCGCAGCAGAAGCGTGGCGGCCACGGGGTGATCGGCGCTGAGGCGCTCGGCCGCAGGGCCATACACCGCATGGGCCTCTCCGTTCCATTGCTCCCTGTTCTCGATCACGAAGCGGGCGGCCCGGGGCAGGGCCCCCCAGCCCACCAGGAACTGCAGGGTCAGCAGCGGCAGCGCGTGGGCCTCCGCCAGCTGGAAGGCTTTCGCCTCGGCCTCCACATCCTCGAAGTCATCGAGTCGCCTGAGGTAATCGCGCAGATGGGGAATCGAGAGCAGCTTGGCGAAGCAGCGCCAGCGTTCCTTCTGGGCCTCCTCGCTGCGGCCGAGCGCCTCCAGTACGGCGATATGGGCATCGTCCCATTCGGGCGCATGCCAGCTGGCGGCCCCCCTGGCGGCCCGCTCGAGGGTGGCGAGGGCCTGCCCTGCCCGGTCGGCCGCCAGCAGCTGCAACGCCACCTCGGCGGCGGTGTCCGGCCAGCTGAGCTGGGTGTCGTTGAACTGGGCCAGGTAGGCGTCCATGTCGCCGCGGCATTCAGCGATCTGCCGCAGGCTGGTGGAGGCATCCGGGCCGCCGCGCTCCAGAAAGGCGCGCTCCAGTTGCTGCAGCCCCTCCTCGCCCAGGGCCTCCTTCATGGCGGGGATGAGCTGATCGAACTGGCCATAGCCGTTCTCCGCGAGCAGATCGGCCACCTGCTCAGCGAGGGCCTGGGGCTGCACCTGCGCAGCAAGCGCCAGCGGTCCCAGGTCTGCGGCCGCCCGCTCGAACAGGCCCACCACGCTGCCGGTGCTGTCGGAGCAGCGCTCCATCACCCCCTCAGCCAGCTCCAGGAATCGCAGCAGCAGCAGATGGGCCTGGCCTGGATCGGCGTCGGCGATCGGGCCGATGATCGCCTGCTGCTGGGCCTCGAGATCGGCCAGCAGCGCCTTGCGTTTGCGCGAATCCACGAAGCTGGTGGAGCGGTCGATGGCCGCCAGGCGCTTGCGCACTTCCTGGGCGGCATCGTCGACCCCTTCGGCCGTGGCCAGGGCCAGGCGCAGGCGCCGCTGGATCACGGCATTGCCGCTGCTCACCTCGATCAGCAGCGCGGCGAGTTCGCTGGCGCCGAGGGCTTCCAGGTTGTTGGCGTTGAGGGTGCGCTTGGCGGCCATGGCGTCAGAGGGCAACGTCAGAGAAAGGTGGGGCGCCAGCGCAGCGTGTTGCCGCCGCCTCACTCCAGCCCGAGCCATTGTCGGTACAGGGCCGCCAGGCGTGGCTCGAGATCCGCCGGCGCTTCAGGCCAGGCCAGGGGGCCGAGGCGTTGCAGGGCCCGCTCCGGCGGATCGGGGGGCAGGGGATCGGGCGGCTGGCTGCGGGGGTCGGGCCGGGCCCGCAATCCCGGTGGCCACCAGGGCGGCAGGGCTTCCGCTCCTGGGGTCGTGCCAGCACCCGCGGCGGCACCCAGACGCAACGTCTTCAGCAGCGCCTGGCGCTCGCGGCCGTGCCAGGCCAGCAGCAGCCAGGGATCCTCATCGAGCTGCTGGGCGAACACGTAGAGCACGGCGGCAATGTGTTTGCAGGGCTCGGCATCGTCCGGGCAGCCACAGCGCACCTCCAGGTCATCCCAGCGGTGTGGGAACAGGGCCACACCGGCTTCGGCGAAGGCCGCCTCCAGTTCTGAGGGCACCTCCCCGGCCAGCAGCCGCGCCGCCCAGCCCAGTCGTGTGGCCAACACCGCCTCCAGGACCTGCCACTGCTCCTTGTCGGGCGCCTCGCTGCGGATGCTCACCCGGTAGGGGGTGGCCCGCGAGCCCTGCACCCGGGCCTCCAGACGGCCCGCCTTCACCACCAGCTCCTGCACCCGCCCGCCGCGGGCGTAGCGGCGGCCCCGCTCCATCCGCGGCCCCAGCCCATAGCCCTCCAGCACGGCGGTGAACCGCTGCGACCACCACTGGCTGGCCAGTGGTTCGCCCCGCTTGCGCCTGGCCGTCGTGCGCCCCACCGTGCTCATGGCTTCTCCTGAGGGCCGCGCAGGCGGATCAGCTGCCGCAACTCTTCGGTGGAGAGGCTGCTGAGGGCCTGCTCACCGCTGGCCACCACCCGTTCGGCCAGATCCCGTTTGCCGGCGATCAGGGCATCGATGCCCTCTTCCACCGTGCCGCCGCACACCAGGCGGTGTACATGCACGCTGCGCTGCTGGCCGAGGCGATGGGCCCGGTCGGTGGCCTGATCTTCCACCGCCGGATTCCACCAGAGGTCGTAGTGGATCACGTGGGAGGCGGCCGTGAGGTTCAGGCCCGTGCCACCGGCCTTGAGCGACAGCAGGAAGATCGGTGGGCCATCGTCCTCGGCGAAGCGCAGCACCAGCTCGTCTCGCCTGGCGCGGGCCAGGCCGCCATGCAGCCAGAGGGGTTCACGGCCGCAGCGGCGGGCCAGGTGGGCTGCCAGCCGTTCACCCCAGGCGGTGTACTGGGTGAACAGCAACACCTTCTCGCCGGCCTCGAGGATGGCGCCCAGCAACTCGTCGCAACGGTTTAGCTTGCCGGAGCGGCCCGCCAGATCGCTGCCGTCGTCGAGGTAGTGGGCGGGGTGGTTGCACACCTGTTTCAAGCGGGTCAGGCCGGCTAGTACCAGGCCCTGGCGTTCGATGCCCTCACTGGCCTCGGCCTGCTCCAGCAGCTCGTCGGCCACGGCCTGATACAGGGTGGCCTGTTCCTCGCTGAGCTGGCAGAGCTCGGTCTGCACGATCTTCCCCGGCAGGTCGGGCAGGATCGAGCGATCGCTCTTGAGACGGCGCAGCAGGAAGGGGGCCGTGAGCCGCCGCAGCCGCTCGGCCGCGGCGGCGTCGCGATCGCGCTCGATCGGAATGGCGAAGCGCCGGCGGAACTGGCCGAGGCTGCCCAGCAGGCCGGGGTTGAGCAGCTGCAGCAGGGCCCAGAGTTCGTTGAGGCGGTTCTCCACCGGCGTGCCGGTGAGGGCAATGCGGCGCTCGCCGGCCAGGGATGCGGCGGCCTGGCTCATGGCGGTGTAGGGGTTCTTGAGCTGCTGGGCTTCGTCGAACACCAGCCGGCCCCAGCGCTGGGAGCCGAGCAGGGCGGCGTCGCGGCTGAGCACCCCATAGCTGCTGAGCAGCACCCCCCCGGGGCCGAGGGTCTTCAACGCCCGCTTCAGGGCGGTGGCGCTGCGGGGCCGCTCCGGGCCATGGTGCAGGGCCACCGCCAGCCCCGGCGCAAAGCGCTCCAGCTCCCGCTGCCAGTTGCCCAGCAGGGTCACCGGCGCCACCACCAGGGTCGGTGCTGCCAGCGGGTCGGCCAGCAGGGAAGCGATCAGCTGGGCGGTTTTCCCCAGGCCCATGTCGTCGGCCAGGCAGGCCCCCAGCCCCAGCCGCCCCAGGAACACCAGCCAGCCCAGTCCTCGCTGTTGGTAGGGCCGCAGCTCCCCCACGAAGGCCTGCGGTGTGGGGAGGGCCTCGGCCCGCTGGTGCAGATCTCCCGCCAGCAGGGTCCCCAGCGCTCCGCCGTCCTCCACCCCGGTCAGCTCCAGCTCTGCCGGCAATCCCAGTCGCTCCAGGCCGAGGCCGCCGCGCAGCAGCTCGGCGCCGCTGGCTTCGTCCTGCTGGCCGGCCAGGCGCAGCAGGCCGGCGACGGCGGCCGCATCGAGCAGGGTCCACTGACCCCGCAGGCGCACCAGCGGCCGTTTCAGGTCGGCGGCCCGCTGCAGGCGCGCCAGCTCGGCGGCGCTGAGGGGTCGATCGCCCAGCACCGCCTGCCACTCGAACCGGAACAGGGCCGACAGGTCCAGGCCGGGGCCGCCACCAGCGGGAGCCGCCTTGCCACCCCGCTGACCGCTGCCGGACTCCAGCGTGCGGGCCCGCAGGCCGAGGCGCTGCCCCTGGCGCAGGCCGCTCGGCAGCAACAGGGCGAAGCCGGCATCGCTGAGCAGGGCGGCGCGCTGGGTCACCAGATTCACCAGGGCCGGCTCATTGAGCTGCAGTGCCGCGGGCGCCTCTTGTTCGAGCAGTTGATCCAGTTCGGGGGCCAGGCGCGCCAGCAGGCCCAGCTGGCCCAGCACCGCCTCGAAGGCACTGGCGGGGAAGGGACTCTGGCCGGCCCAGAAGTCGGCCAGAGGCACCAGCAGGCTGGGATCGGCAGCCGGCCGCAGCAACAGCTCCACGGTCCAGCGGCGGCGGCGAGCATCGGCCGGTTCATGGCAGCGCAGGCAGAGCTGCAGAGCGCCACTGGCCGCCATCCCCTGGCGCACCCAGGCGCCAAGGTGTTCAAGCAGGGGGGCTGCGGCGCTGGGATCGCTGCCGGTCGGCAGGGCGGGATCAATGCTGGCCAGGGCCGAGAGCCAGGCCTCCGGCAGCTTCTGGCGTCGCCTTGAGGCCTTGGGCGGGGGGGCGCCAGCGGCCGCGTCCTGCAGCCGCTGGCGCACGCAGCGATCCACCGCTTCGGCGAGGGCCTCACTCAGGTGCCGCTGGCTGGGGAGATCGTCGGCTGCGAGCAGGGCCTCCAGCCAGGGGCGATCTTCGGCGGCCGGCAGCGGCCACCACTGGGCCCGCAGCTGGCCAGCCCCATCCACTCTCAGCCCCGGGGCCACCCGGCCCGCCTCGACCAGCACGGCGGCCAGCCGCTCGCAGCGGCCGCTCCAGGCCGCTGCCGAGCCGATCTCGGGGGCGAGCGACGCTGATCGGGCGTGCTCCTGCGGCTGCTGGGGGCGCCCCACAGCTTCAGGCCGGCAGGTTGATGGTTCCGGCCAGGGGGGGCGCCACCATCAGGATCAGGCTGCGGCTTTCCAGGGGAATACCAGCGGGCAGCCAGGGCTCGGGTTGCTGCGGCAGGTCGCTGCCCGCCGGCAGGGCCGTGTCGATCAGGCGCGACCAGCCCGCTGGGGCGGCAGGCAGGTCGAAGTGCATGGCCTTGTAGAAGGCGTTCATGCCACACCAAAGCAGGGGGCCGTGCTGGGCGTCGTGCAGGCTCCAGGCCAGGCAGTGGGACCAGCTGGCCCAGTCCGGCTTGTGGCGCTCCACCCCATGCCATTCACGCCAGAGCTGACCCTGTTCGCCGCCGCGGCGCTGGGGGGTGTCCGGCATGGAATGCTCGGGATTGATCAGATTGGCCAGCTGCTGGCGCAGGGCGATCAGACGGCGGACGAAGCGGCGCAGGTCGAGATCGCGCGCATCGGGTTGCCAGTGCATCCAGCCCAGGGGGTTGTTCTGACACCAGGTGTTGTTGTTGCCCCCCTGGCTGCGGCGGACTTCATCCCCCATCAGCAGCATCGGCACCCCGGGGGCCAGCAGCAGCGAACTGAGCAGATTGCGGATCTGGCGGTCCCGCAGGGCGTTCACCGCCGGATCGGTGGTGGGACCTTCAACGCCGTGGTTCCAGCTGTTGTTGTGGTTGTCGCCGTCGCGGTCGTTCTCGCCATTGGCGAGGTTGTGCTTGCGGTCGAAGCTGACCAGATCGGCCAGGGTGAAGCCGTCGTGGGCGGTCAGGAAGGTGATCGTGCGGCCCATCGGCGCCGGTTGGCCCCCGAAGAGATCGGGATTGCCCGAAAGCCGCTGACCGAGGGGCCAGACGCTGCGGTCATCCCCTTTCCAGAAGCGGCGCAGATCGTCTCGGAAGCGGCCGTTCCAGCTCGCCACCCGCCGGGCCGGGAAGTCCGCCATGCGATAGAGGCCACCGCAGTCCCAGGGCTCGCTCACCAGCTTGAGATCGCTTAGTTCCGGATCGGCTTCCATCGCCTCGAACAGCGGTGGCGTCTCCAGGGGGGCCAGGTCTTCGCCGCGACTCAGGGCGATGCCCAGATCAAAACGGAAGCCATCGATGCCCAGCTCCACCGCCCAGCAGCGCAGCGATTCCAGAATCAGGTGACGCACCAGGGGGCGATTGGCGGCGATGCTGTTGCCGCAACCACTGACATCGAGATAGTCGCTGCGGCTGTTCTGGTGGTAGTAAAGGGAATCGCCGAAGCCACGCCAGCTGAGGGTGGGGCCAGCCTGGCTGCCCTCGGTGGTGTGGTTGTAGACGACATCCAGCAGCACCTCCATGTCGGCGCGGTGGCAGGCCGCCACCAGCTGACGCACCTCCTGGCGGCCCTGCAGGGGGTCATCACTGACCAGGTAGCCCGGATGGGGAGCCATCCAGCTCAGGGGGCTGTAGCCCCAGTGATTGAAGCGTCCGGCGGGGGCATCCTGGGGATCGAAGGCCATCACCGGCAGCAGCTCGATCGCCGTCACCCCCAGCTCCTGAAGGGCGGGCAGCATCTCGATCAGGCCCAGCAGGGTGCCCTGGCGCTCCGGGCTGACCTGGCAGCCCGGGCCCTGGGTGAAGCCGCCGACATGCAGTTCGTAGATGACGCTCTTCTGCCAGCGATGGCGGGGCCTGGGGGCGCTGGCGAAGTCGAAGTGATCCCGTTCGGTCACCACACCCTTGAGGCAACTGGCGGTGTTGGGCATGGCCCCGACCGCCGCTCCCCGCTGGTACACCGGCCAGCCGGCGATCGCCCTGGCGCAGGGATCGAGCAGCACCTTGGAGGGATTGAAGCCGTGGCTGCCGCTCTGCAGCGGGCCGAAGGCCCGATAGCCGTAGCAGCAGCCGATGCCGACGCCCTCCACTTCCACATGCCAGTGGTCGCCGGAGCGGTGCTGCAGATCCAGCTCGATCACCTGCTCCGGTTCGCTGGCCTGGGCATGGGAGAACAGCAGCAGGTCCAGCCGTGTGGCCAACGGGGCAACGACGGAGAAGTTGACGCCGTTGGCGGTGCTCGATGCCCCCAGTGGCCAGGGATGTCCGATCCGGGTCGGCGTCACTGGGCGCGGGGAAGAATCGATTCAGGCTAGGCCCAAGCCCCGATCGTGGCGCTGTCGCACTCGCCCCGGCCTCCGGCTGGGTTCAATGGGAGCAATCCCCAGAGAACCTCGTGATCGGCTCGGACCCAGAGGAGGGACGCCCCCCCCAGAGCGTGCAGGCGGGGCTCTGGCTGTTTGCACCCAACCGCGATACCCAGGGCGGCAGCGCCTGGTTGTGCGAGGTCGGAGATGGAGATCTGCTGATCGATATCCCGGCGTTCACCAAGGCCAACCTGGAGATGCTCCAGCAGCGCTGCCGCCGGCGCAGCGGCTGGATCGTGCTCACCGGTCGCGATGGCCATGGGCGCTGCCGGCGCTGGCAGGAGGCCCTGGGTTGGCCGGTGCTGGTCCAGGAGCAGGAGGCCTATCTGCTGCCCGGTGTGGCTTTGCTCACCAGATTTGCCGACAGTTTTGAACTGGTCAACGGTGTGCGGCTGCTGTGGACTCCGGGACCTAGCCCGGGAGCCTGCGTGGTGCATGTGCGCCTCGACGCTCAGGGCGCCGGAGCTGGGTCGAGTGCCGAGCCTGCAGGCTCGGCTGGCGGCGCGTCGCTCGATGGTCTGTTCTGCGGACGGCTGCTGGTGCCGCTGGCCCCCCAGCGCCTGGCTCCACTGCGGCGGCGCAGCTGTTTTCACTGGCCCCGTCAGCTGCGCAGTGTCGAGAATCTGCGCCAATGGCTGCCTGCGGGTTGCCCGGATTGGATCGCCAGTGGCGCCGGCCTGGGGGCGTTGCAGGGCGAAAAACTGGTGCGTTCGGGGGCGGCCCAGCTGGCCGGTCTCGATCTGCTCCAGGCCCTTCATGCTCCCGATCCGGGGTTGTCGAGTTGATCGGATCGGCGACCTGCGGGGGGTGTTTTGGCTGCCCGCCGACGGACCTGAAGGCCAGAACCATTGCGATCAGCGGTTTTTGGTGTTGCAGCTCAGCGGCAACCTTCATACGATTGGCGCGCTGAATCCAACGGGCGGTCGGGGGCCTCTCCGAACCGCTGCCCAGCGGCCGCCGCACCCCCGACACCACTCCCGATACCCCCCGCACGACCGGAGGCACTTCCGACCAATGAACAAAGCTGATCTCGTCAACCTCGTTGCCGCCCGCACCGAGCTCACCAAAACCGACGTCTCCCTCGTGGTCGACGCCGCCATTGAAACCATCATCGATTCGGTGGTGGAAGGCAAGAAGGTTTCAATCCTGGGCTTCGGTTCCTTCGAACCCCGTGATCGCTCCGAACGCCAGGGTCTGAATCCCAAGACCGGCGAAAAGATTGCGATTCCTGCCAAGCGGGTCCCCGCCTTCACCGCCGGCAAACTGTTCAAGGACCGGGTTCAGGGCTGATCCCTGGGGTCGGATTCGCCGATGAACAGGCCGATCCGTCCTGGCGGTCCCATGGGGGACCGCTTTTTTCATGCGGACCCGCCGGGATCGGCCGCAGATTGGTCAGCATCCATTCACAGCGTTCGTTCCCAGCCGCTGCAGGAGGCGATCGCGGTGAGCTTGCCCCAGCACCTCCAGGCGCAGATCCAGGCGGGCCTGGTCCGGCGGCAGCAGGGCTATCGCGGTCGCTTTGCGCCGTCCCCCAGCGGCGCTCTGCACCGGGGCAATCTGCGGACGGCGCTGCTCAGCTGGCTGCATGCCCGGCTCCACGGCGGCGAATGGCTGCTGCGCATCGATGACCTCGATCGGCCCCGCAACCGCCCGGGCGCCGACGAACAGATCCTGGCGGATCTGCGCTGGCTGGGTCTTGCCTGGGATGGCCCTGTGGTTCGCCAGAGCCAGCGGCGGGGGCTCTACGCCAGCGTCCTGTCGTCGCTGCGCCGCAGCGGCAGCCTTTATCCCTGTGGCTGCAGTCGCAGGCTGTTGGCCGACATCTCAGCGCCCCACGGGGCCCTGGCGGTCTATCCGGGCTTCTGCCGCCAGGGGGGCCTGGGCTGGGGGCCGCACCAGGGTCGGCTCCCCAGCTGGCGGCTGCGATTGGCTGAGGCCGCCCTCAGCTGGCCGGAGGATTCAGGCCGGCACGGCTGTCTCGAGGCCGCCCGCGAGGTGGGCGATGTGGTGTTGCGGCGAGCCGACGGGCTGGTGGCCTATCACCTGGCCACGGCGGTGGATGAGCTGACCCTGGGGATCACGGCGGTGGTGCGGGGGGAGGATCTCTGGGCCTCCACCGGGCCCCAGGTGGCGGTGATGGCAGCCCTGGGGGCGCCATCACCGCCGCGCTACTGGCATCTGCCGCTCTGGCGCGATTGCCAGGGGCAGCGCCTCAGCAAGCGCGACGGCGCCGAAGGCCTTGCAGGGCTCCGTCAGAGCGGCGGCGATGGGGCGGCGGTGATCGGGCTGCTGGCCGCCAGCCTGGGCCTGGTGCCAGCCGGCAGTCGCCTGAGCGCCGAGGAGCTGGGTCAGCAGCTTCAGCTGCCCGATCTGCTGGCCAGGGTTCACGGCCCCCTCAGCCCTATCCCCAAGGGAGCTGACCCTGGCGAGGCTTAAGGAAGGTTTCGGGATCGCGGCGGGGTTTTCCCGCCACAGTGTGGAGACCGAAACACGGGCCGCTCAGCCCTCGCTCCCGATGACCAGATCCCAGGCCTCTGGGCCCGCCAACATCAACACCCTCAGCGTCAACAGCAAGACGCTTGGCGGCAGCGGCGGCGTGCCCGCCTGCAGTCGCTGCGGCGGCAGCGGCATGCTTCGCCTCGGTGATCAGCGCTATCGCACCTGTCTGGAGTGCCTCGGTCGGGGCCAATTGCTGCAGCCAACCCTCGACACCCTGTTTGTGCCCAGGATCAGCGTTGCTGCTTCCGCTTCTGTCGCAGGATGAAAAAGGCCGTGGTGGCAACCACCGCAGCCAGGGGCGCTGCGGTCAGCAGCAGCAGGATCACGGCGGTCCAGTCGGTGTACATCCCTGCAGTGCTGAAAGCCTTGCCATCATCCCAGCAGGCCTCCCTCTCCTCCCCATGATCCAGCGACTGCTTCAGCTTGCCCAGCCGGGAATCCTGCTGACGATCCTGCTGCTGCTGGCGGGTCCGGGGGCGGCCCGGGCAGGCATTCAGTTCGAGAATTGCGTCAACGGCACGGATGGCTCGATCAGCTGCGACACCGTGCCCACGGGCAACACCTACATGAATGACAAAGATGCCCAGTACGGGTTGCTGCAGAACGCCAGTCCTGGCTGGAGCGAATTCGACCCTTACGAGGGCTACAACGAAGAATTCGGGGATGCGGATTTCTGAGCTCTGCCTTGATGTGCCCAGGGCCTGATCCGTTCAGCGTCCGATCCGAGCTTCTCCCTTGGCTTGCTGGATGTCGACCCTGGTTGCCTCCGAGGTCGTTGTTGACCTTTCGTTGATCTGGTGCCGTGTCGAGTGGCCGGGGGGAGGACGCCGGTGCCGAGGCTCGGCTTGCGGCTGTCGGTGGTTGATGGGTCATCAGGGTCCCTCGCTGCAGCGGCCTCAAGCGCCGGTGCGGCCTAACGTTGGTGGCTCCGGTCTGGCGAGATCACCCGGCTGACCCCATGCATTTCTGGGCCCCTGAAATCGATCCAGCCCACCCGATGGAGTGCACCCAGGCGGAGCGCTATGTGCTGCAGCGAATTATTGGCGGTGCCTACATCGCCATCGCGGCAGAGGACCAGAGCCTGCTGGACGTGGTGGAGCTGGATCGCGCCTATTTCTTTCATACCCACGACGCCGCCCTGCGGGCCGCAGGTGAGCTCAATCGCCTCGGCCTTGGCGGTGTCGATGTGGTGAAGATTGAGTGAGGAGCGACGGGTTTCCGTACACGAATCAGGTCTTTGATCGTGAAGGCGCTGAGAGCAACCTGTTCCACTTTCGATAGGGTCAAATCAGACCTTGAGGCAGGAACTCCTTCGCCATGAAACGCCACCATCTGCGCACGCTGCAGGCTCTCTACGCCCATCCGCTCCAGCACGGAGTACGGGTGGCGAAGGTCGAAGCCCTCTTCCGCTCCCTGGGGGCGAATGTCACCGAGCTGGGTGACCGGCGCCTGCGGTTGCAGCTGCCGGCAGGCCAGGAAACCTGGATCCACGCCGCCTGTGGACTGCGCCATCCCGATCTGGATGCGGACGCTGTGATGCGACTGCGCCATCTGCTCCAGGAGGCCGGTGTCACCCCAGAGCATCCCGAGGCTGATGCAGCCTCCCCCAGAGGCGATCAAGGTCGTCGCTTGATCCTGCATCTTGACCATCGCCACACCGATGTGTTCCTTCTGGAGGGGGAAGAGGTGGAGCACGCTGTACTCAGGCCCCATGGCATCTGGGGCACCGATCAGAACCTCAGCCATCGCCATGATCGCGATCAGGCTGGTCAGAGAGCAGCCATTGATCACGACTACCTTGCACGCCTCGCCGCAGCCATCGCGGCTGCCGATGTTGTGCTGCTGCTCGGTCATGGCCGTGGTGCCAACGACATGCGCCAGTTGCTGCTCCACCACCTGGAAAACCATCATCGCGATCTGCTGGATCGGATTGTGGGGATTGAAACCCTCGATGACGGTGGCCTCAGTGATGAGCAGCTCGTGGCCATCGCCCGGGAGCATTTCGGCAATCTGCCCCACCGGCGTCCTGTTGTTGCAGCCGGGCAGGCTGTCACTTAATCCCGGCAAACCCTGAGCAGCTCGGCTGGCCACCTTGGCAGGTTGGCCAGAGCTCGGGGTGGCAAGTTGCAGGCCAGGCTGTAGGTTATGTGCAGTTGTTGCTTCTCTTGCATCATGTTGACAGGCTCTGATCTGCTGGCCAAGGTAAAGGAGCTGGGCGATGCCTCCAAATCAGACCTCGTGCGTGGCTCTGGCTACGTGAGCGTCAAGAAGGATGGAGCTGAGCGGCTGAATTTCACCGCTTTTTATGAGGCGCTGCTCGAGGCCAAAGGCGTCACTCTCAGCGATGGCGGTGGTAAGTCGGTGGGTAAAGGCGGGCGCAAGCTCAGCTACTTCGCCACGGTGCAGGGCAACGGCAATCTGCTGGTCGGCAAGGCCTACACCGCCATGCTTGATCTCCAGCCCGGTGATGAGTTCGAGATCAAGCTGGGTCGCAAGCAGATCCGCCTGGTGCCTGTGGGCAGCGACGACGAGGAGTGAACTCGAACGCTCAGCCAGTGCCAGGTCCCGGATCTGGCGCCGGCTGTGCATGCTGGAACCAGTCCAGCCCGGTCAACACGAGTTCAGAATTATCTCGGAGAATCGCTGCTGCCGGCTGATCCATTGTCAAGGTGTGGCAGCTCAGGCCGATTGCTGGCTCGGATCAGGATGGTCAGAACCCTGCGGTACGAACTGGTTGATCGTGCTGGTTGATCGCCAGCCATGATCCTCGGCCAGGGCGGCGGCCGCTGAACAGCGGCGCTTCGCGATCGGCTGGCGCGCTGCACCCCGGATCGCGAACTGCCCGGATTGCGAACTGCCCGAATTGCCCGCAGCAGGGATTCCCCGCAGCACGGATTTGGCCGCAGCGCTGATTCCCCCTTAGCACCGATTGGCCGCAGCGCGGATTCCCAGTAGCACCGATTGCCCTGAGCTGGCTGAGGTCACGATTGCCGCGGCGATGTTCAGGACTGCCAACGGAGTCCTCTCCAGATCAGCGACTGCTCGGGCCCCGGAGTCGCTGCGTTTCAGCCCCATGGCGATCCGAGCGCTGGCCTCTGCCATCGACGATCTGTTGCTGCCGCAGGACGGGGCTGGCCTCGGATCGCAGCACAATGCCGCTCTGCAGGGGCAGCCAGCCGTCCGATCCGTCTGTTGCCACCGCTCTGCCTCGATGCTCGCCAACATCGCCGCGTGCTGCCGGGTGACGTTGCCGAGGCCCGCCAGGCCGATGCGCCGCAGGAACTGGCCATCCCGCCGGGACGGAACTGGCGCGTTGTCGATGGCGGCGGCTCGGGCTGGAGAGCTCGTTCAGCCCAGCCCCCCGCGCTGAGGAAGGGCCTGCCAGGCCTGCAGTTCCAGCACCAGGGCACTGTGGCGCTGGATCGCCTGGTCCACAAACAGGGCTGTGCGCACGCTGACGTCTGGATCCAACAGAAAGCGATACATGGCGATCGACGTGGTCAGGCAGCGCAGGGCCGCCAGCTGCAGGTCGCGGCGGGCGTCGGCCAGCGGATAGTCGCGTACCCCCTGGACCAGCAAGGTGCCATGCCAGAGCTGGAGCAGCTCATCGAGACGGCCCTGCCGCTGCATCACCGGCTCGCTGCCGCCGATCAGGAAGGCCAGGTCGATGGTGGCCAGGCTGCGGCAGGCCCAGGACCAATCCAGAATCGTGGCGCTGGGGACCTGGGCGCTGCCGCCAAACAGCAGGTTGTCGGCGCGCAGGTCACCGTGCACCAGGGTCCAGGGGCGTTCGGCCAGCGCCGCATCGATGGCCTCCCTCTGATCCAGCACGGCCCGGATGATGGTGGTGGCCTGTTCGCCGAGCCGCACGCTGTAGTTCGCCACAAAGGGTTCGACCAGATCCGCCTGCGGCTGCTGGAACCAGAAGCTGTGGGCCGGTAGCCAGGATTGTTGCTGCAGCTGGGGATCCAGCCAGAACTCGGCATGCAGAACGGCGATGTTCTGCAGGGCGGCCACTGTTTCGGCATGGCTCAGGCCCAGCAGCTGATCGCCGCTGCGCAGGTGGCTCAGGTCCTCCAGCAGTAGCCAGCAGGGTTGGTTGGCGCTGCAGCCATAGACGATGGGCTGATGCTGTTTCAGCCTGGGAACCAGGTGGCTGTACACACCCACTTCCCGTTCAAAGGAACGATTGAGGCGTGTGAATTCGTGGGCCTCCGGGTTGGTGGTCTCACTTTTGAGCACCACACTCTCAGGCGCACTTCCTGGCGGATGGCAGCTCAGCAGCAGCTGCCAGGTGGTGGATTGAAAGCCCCGTCCGCTGTCCATGGCCCGGATCTCCATGGCGCTGATCGCGGTGCCGAGCACCTCAGCGATCCAACCCATTTCGGGCATCTGGATCGTCTTGGGAGCAGGTGGGAGCACGGGTTCAGGACTCATGACGGCCGTTCGGCATTGGTGCGGCAGTCATGGCAGTGGGGGGTGTGCTCGATTGGCTTGGTTGCATCTGGTCGGATCTGGCGGGGACTGTCCTTGGTTCCAGCTTGGATCTGAGGCGTGGGACGGGCATCCGCTGCCGGCCAGACTGCCAGCATTTTTCGTTGCGGCTGGGAAGCAATTGTTGTGTATTTTGCACAGCTCAGGCACACTTTAATCGAATTTAATCTGTGGTTGTTGCCACAGTTGGTTTGACACTGTTGGCCAGTTGTCCTCAGAAATGCACGCCAACGATATGGGCTTGAAAGCGAATGATCGTTTCGGTGTTGGGCGCTACCGGGCCGGCTGGAAATGGTTCCACGGAGTGGAAGTCATATTCAACGGGAGGGCTCAGATAAGAGGCAAGGAAAAGATTGGAAAAACTGCCGTCAGCCAGGGAAAAGCCAATGCCATGGCTGGTCAGTTGCCCCAGTGGCATGTCTTTGGAGGCGGGTTGGATCTTGTTGTCCACGTTGTAGGCAATCCCCGTCACTGAATCAACATTGCCGGGAATGGCCGTGCCCGCCGGTACCAGGCCCGTGATCCTGACGCCATCGCGCCTGCCTTCAATTCCCAGCACCTCATAGATGCCATCGCCATTGGCGTCTTGATCGGTGATCAGGGTGCCCCTGGCCTTGAGTCCAGCGCAGTGCTCCCCAGGTGGGACGGCTTCGTAGGACCAATCCCAGCGCAGCTCCTTCCTGGCGGGGCCATGCTGCCGCCGCGTCTTCCCCAGGGCGGCGCGGCCGATCCGCTCGCGACGGTGAACCTGGCTAAGAACAGGGTCTGCGAAGCCTGAACAGGCGTTCGCTTGGTTGTGACGCATGGAACCCTTGTCGAGATCAGTGTTCAAAAACTACAGGGCTGGATCCTGGGCGGGCCGAGTGCTGGGGGGGGGTGAAGTTCGACCGAAGGTTGCAAAGCTGGATCGTCCCGGATTGGACGGTCGTCGCGTGTTGTCAGCCTCCGAAGCGTGAGCTCGGGCAGTGTCTTCGGGACGATGAAACGAGGAGTTGAAAAAGCCGGTGACTGGATTTGAACCTGCGACCTACTGATTACGAATCAGTTGCTCTACCACTGAGCTACACCGGCATGACTCCGAAAGTAGCATCCTGACGTTGTGTACCAAGTCGGCGATCCCCATGGCCCAACGCCCCGGTTCCGGGTCTGATCCCGGGGCCGCCAAGCCCTTGGATCCCGAACTGCGCCGCCGCCTGTTGCTGGAGGCCCGGACGCCCTGGCGCAGTCTGCGCCGCGGGCTGTGGTTTGCCCTGGTGGCCTCCGCTGGCCTGGGTCTGGCCACGATGGCGATGCGGGCCTCCGCCGGCGGCGAGCTGGCCTCATCCGATCTGTTGATCCAGGTCTCTGCCCTGGCCATCTTCGGCTCGCTGCTCTGGTTCGATCGCAATCGGGACAGCGGCTGAGGGGACTGGTTCGCCGTCGTCAGGGCCTGGCGGGACAGCAAGGGTGGCCGTGCCAGCGGGGGCAGCCTGGGAGCCGCCGGCCGCAGCGGTGTTGGCTGGCCGGGTCGGGGCGCCCTCAGCGCCCGTGCCGGGTTCTGTGGCCGCCGATCCGAGCGATTCGATGCCCAGCGGCTCAGGCCGGGTCGCTTCCGCTGGAGTCGCTTCAGCATCCACCGCGGGCGAGAGGGCCCCGTCCTGGTCGCTCTGGCTGGCGGGAGCCGCCTGGGACGCTTGGAGGGGCTTTTCGAGGCTTGGGGCTGCGGGGGTGGGGATTGCGGGAATGCCTGCTGGGCTGTCGCTGATCGCCGTTTTGGCCGCCGCCGCAGGGGGCGCTCCAGGGGAGGCGGCGGGGGCGTCGTTCGTTGCTGCGGCACTGGTCAGGCCCTGGGCATTGGCTTCGCCCTGGGCCCTGGCCGCAGCCGACTGCTTCTGCGGCACCTGTGGCTCGAGTTCCGGGGGGGTGTGGTCTGGTTCCAGGACCGGCTTGCTGCCGCTGGCTGCGCTGTCGCCCTGCGGCTCGGCGGCCGCTGCTCCGGCCGGACTCGCGGCAGGTGCGGCCGGCGCCTTGATCGGCCCAGGCTGCTGGGAGAGCGGCCGGGCTTGTCGGGGCTGCGTCCCGGATTGCGGCCGGCGTTCGGGCAGGGAATCGATCAGCAGCAACGGCAAGCCCAGGCAGAGACGGCGGGCCTCCAGCTCCCTGGTGCTCAGCGGCGCCGCCGCCGCGATGGCCCCAGGGCTGCGGCTGAGCAGCCACAGGCTCTGCAGCAGCTGCTGCCATTGCCACAGCATCACGGCCAGCAGCAGGGCCGCCAGCAGCAAGGCCACCAGCCGGGGGCTGGCCGCCAGGGGCGAGAACGGGCCGGCGATGGCGGCGTGGTCGTCACTCCACCAGAGCAGAGCCAGCAGCAGGGCTGAACCGGCCACCAGGCCCAGCCGCAGGGCAGGGACCTCCTGCAGGGCGCTGAGTCGCTGCTGCAGCGGCCGTCGCGCCCGCAAGGGGGTCTGCAGCAACAGCAGGGACCAGACATCGGCAGGACGACGCCAGAGCCCCAGGGCCGGCAGCAGTCCGCCGAGGCCCCAGCAGAGCAGTCGCTCCAGGGCTGGTACCGGTCCTGGATCGCTGCCGGCGAGCAGCAGCAACAGCAACAGCGCCTCCAGAGGCAGCACCCCGACAGCAATCAGCTGAAGCCAGAGCAGGGGCTCGCTGCGGGCATGCATGGCGCTGGCGCTCCGGAGGGGACTCAGGTGCTGAGGGTGCGGCGCTGGGTGACGAGTTTGTAGGCCTCGATGCGGTCGCCTTCTTTCCAGGAGTTGAAGCGATCGGTGCCGATGCCGCACTCGTAGCCGGTGGCGACCTCCTTGACATCGTCCTTGTTGCGCCGCAGGGAATCGAGATCCCCCTCGTAGACCAGCTCCTTGCCGCGCCGGACCCGCACCTTGCAGTTGCGTTGCAGCTTGCCACTGGTGATGTAGCAACCCGCCACGGCGTTCTTGCCGATGGTGAACACGGCTCGAACTTCGGCTTCGCCCAGGTTTTCCTCCACCAGCTCGGGCTCGAGCAGGCCCTCCATGGCCAGCTGGATGTCCTCGAGCAGTTTGTAGATGACGTCGTAGTCGCGCACATCGACGCCGGTGGCATCGGCGGCCCGGCGGGCCCCCGGCGCCATGGAGGTGTTGAAGCCGACGATCACGGCGCCGGAGGCGGCGGCCAGATCGACGTCGGTTTCGGTGATTTCGCCCGGAGCTGAGAGCAGCACTCGCACCTGCACCTCTTCCTGGGGCAGCTGTTCGAGCGAGCCGAGGATGGCCTCGACACTGCCCTGAACATCGGCCTTGAGGATCAGGTTGAGCTCCTTGATCTCCCCTTCGCTGACCTGGCCGGACAGGGAGGCCAGCGACACCCGCCTGGAGGCCATCTGTTGGGCCAGGCGACTGGCGCGGGCCTCGTTGGCCCGATCGCCCACCACGGCGCGGGCGGCTTTCTCGTCGCTGAACACCTCAAACTCATCGCCGGCGGTGGGAACTTCGCTGAAGCCGAGGGCTTCAACGGCGCAGGAGGGCCCCGCTTCCTTGACCCGTTTGCCGGTGTCGTCGACCATGGCGCGCACTTTGCCCAGGATCGGTCCGGCCGCCAGCACATCGCCAGCCCGCAGGGTGCCGTTCTGGATCAGCAGGGTGGCCACCGGTCCCTTGGCCTTGTCCAGGTGGGCCTCGATCACGGTGCCCTTGGCCATCCGGTCGGGGTTGGCCTTGAGGTCTTCCATGTCGGTGACCAGCAGGATCATCTCCAGCAGCTGGTCGATGTTCTCGCCCTTGATGGCACTCACCGGCACCATCACAACGTTGCCGCCCCAGTCCTCGGCGACGAGGTCGAGGCCGGAGAGCTCCTGTTTCACCCGCTCGGGCTGGGCGCCCTCCTTGTCGATCTTGTTGATCGCCACCACGATCGGCACCTCGGCGGCGCGGGCGTGGCTGATCGCCTCGAGGGTCTGGGGACGGACGCCGTCATCGGCCGCCACCACCAGGACGGCCACGTCGGTGACCTTGGTGCCCCGGGCGCGCATGGCCGTGAAGGCTTCGTGACCGGGGGTGTCGAGGAAGGTGATGCGGCTGGTGGTGGCGCCGTGGGGAACCTCCACCTGATAGGCACCGATGTGCTGGGTGATGCCACCGGCTTCGCCTGCGGCCACCCGGGTTTTGCGGATGGCGTCGAGCAGGCTGGTCTTGCCGTGGTCAACGTGGCCCATCACCGTGACGACCGGCGGTCTGCGGATCAGGTGAGCCAGGTCGCTCTCCTCGATCATCACGACGGTCTTGGCCGCGGCGGACTGGACGTCGTCCTGCAGCACCGGCACACCGAATTCCTCGGCGACGGTTTCGATCGTGGGCAGATCGAGGGTCTGGGTAACGGTGGCGCTGATCCCCTTGAAGAACAGGCTCTTGATGATCTCGGAACTCTCGACACCGAGACGGTCGGCCAGTTCCTGCACCGTGAGGTTGCCCTCCGGCACGATCAGCATTTCCGGCCGCTGGGCCTTGAGTTCGCGGGCGGCCCGCAGCTCCATGGCACGGCGGCGCTGGCGCTGACGGGTGGTTTCCTTCTTGCGCTTGCGCACCGCCACGGTGGGCTTGGCGGGGGCGGGGGCACTTCTCGGCTTGGCCGGACGGGCCAGGCTGGCCTGGAGCACCAGAGCTTCCTGTTCACCGGCGTAGCCACCGGTTTCGGCCGTGAGCGCATCATCGTTTTCACCGATGATGTGCACCTTCTGGCGCTGTTTCTGAGGCGTACGGCTGCGCAGGGCTTCGAGCTTGGCGCTGTCGTCCCAGTCAGGGCGTCGGGCTCTGGCGGCGCCGGTGCCGGCACCGGGGGGTTGAGGTGCGCGGAAGCCGGGTCGGCGCGGTGGGGCGGCTGCCGTGGGCGCCGCGACCCTCACCACACCTTCGATTTCCCGGGGAGCGTTTTCGCTGCCGGCTTCGCCGGTGCGACGCACCGGGGCGATGGCTGGACGGCCGGTGGGCTTCTGGAGCTGCATCAGCTCGCCGGGCGCCATCGGCTTGCGCATGCCAGCCGGCATGCCGGGACGGCCGGGAGCGGCGGGGCGGCCGTCGCTGGTGGTGCCGGGGCCAGCCGAATCCCTGCGGATCGGTTTGCCGACCAGTTCCAGGGGGGTGGCTCCCGGACGGCCTGGACCGGGGCTCGGCCGATTGCTGCCCTGGGGATTGCGCACCGGAGCTGGCGCACCGGGCCGCTGGGGACGGTTGCCGCTGGCGCCAGCGGGCTGGCCCGGTTGGGGCCGGCCGACGAG
This sequence comes from Bordetella parapertussis, assembly GCA_943324725.2. GTDB lineage: Bacteria > Cyanobacteriota > Cyanobacteriia > PCC-6307 > Cyanobiaceae > Cyanobium. Next base: position 29,075 of record CALPMR020000002.1, read on the forward strand.
CTGGGGGCGGCTGGCCGGGGCGCCAGGCCGGCTGGGCTGGGCGGGCCGCACCGGTGCCTGGCCAGCGCCCCGCTGGGGTGACTGGGGCAGGCGGGTGATGGCGGGGGGACCGGCCGGTCGCGCCGGAGCTGGGCCGGGGGCGGCGGGTCGGGCCGGAGCGGCCACCGGGCGACTGGGGCTGGGGCCGGCGGCCGGGGCGGGCCGCGCCGGGGCGGCTGCCGGACGGGCCGGGCTGGCCACAGGCCGGGGCGGCGGGCTGCTGGGTTTGGTGCTGGCCTGGCTGGGGCCAGCTGCGGGCTTGATCGCCGTGACCACCTGGACCGGGGGCTGGCTGGCTGGCTTGGCTGGAGCGGAGGGCTTGGCCTGGATGGCGGGCTGCGCCCGACCTGGGCCCGCTGCTGGACCAGCTGTGGCGGGCTTGGCAGCTGACGGCTTGGCCGATTGGGGTTGGCCCGGCGCGGGCTTGGCCACGATCGTCGGCGTGGCCGGTTTGGCCACCGGACGCATCGGTGCGGGCGCCGCTCCGGCCTGGGGGCGGATGGGAGCAGACGGGCGGGCGGGCGGGGCGGGACGGCCCGGTGGCGGGCTGACCAGGGCCGGTGGCGCACTGGCCTTGGCCGGCTGTGGGCTGGGCTGGGCCGCTGGCGGGCTCGGCTTGGCAGCCGGTGGGCTGGGCTTGGCCGGCTGCGGGCTGGCCTGGATCGACGGTGGCTGGATCTGGGCCGTGGCTGGGGCCGGTTGGTCGCTGCCGGCTTTCTTCACCGACAGGATCGCCTTGGCGGCAGGTGGGGCTGTCGGCGGGGCGCCACCGCCACCGCTCTTGATCAGCACGTCACGGATGCGGGAAGCCTCGTCATCGCTGATTGAGCTGCTGTGGCTCCTGGCCGCGATGGACAGCTTCTCGGCGGCATCGAGCACGTCCTTGTTGTCCAGGCCCAAGTCCCGTGACAACTCGTAAATTCTGACTTTGCCGCTGCTGGTCATTCAGGTCTCCGAAGGGGCGGGGCCACGGGTGTGCTCCGGCCGGGGCCACAGGGGCGCCGAGCGGGGCAACGGGTGTGCCACCGGGCCGCACGCACACTGCGGCCAGTGATCATCTTGCCTTAGCGGTTGCGGCGTCGCTTGCCTCGAGTCGTGCGTCAAGGGTCGCGATGATGGAATCCGCAATCTGAGCGCGAAGCGACCGTTGCAGTCGCTTGCGTCGTTTGGCCTCCTCGAGGCAGGCCCGATCCGGGCAGAGATAGGCCGAGCGGCCCATTCCCAGATCGAGCGCGATGCTGCCGTCAGCCTGGCGTATCAGCCGCCAGAGCAGCTGGCGATCGCGCAGGTTGCGGCAGGCCACACAGCGGCGCAGCACCGGCCGCCGGTCCTGGGCGCTCACCGGGCCGTGTCGAGGCCGGCCTCGGCCTCGGCTTCGAGCTCAGGCTCAGTGCCGGCTGCTTCAGGAGCGGCATCGCTGCCGTCCTGGGCTTCGCCCTCGCTGTCGCCGGCTACGCCGTTGTCCTCGGCTTCGCTGTAGTCCTCCTCATCCTCGGGAAGGGGATAGAGCTCGCGCAGGCGGGCATCCTCTTCGGCCCGGATGGCCTGCTCGGTCTGGAGGCGGGCTTCCGCTTCGGCCTGCAGGGCCTCCTCTTCCTGGCGCTGGGCGATCAGACCGGACACCGTCTGGTCCTCGCTGCTCTGGTCGTACTCCTGGGCATTCTTGATGTCGATCTTCCAGCCGGTGAGACGGGCGGCCAGTCGCACGTTCTGGCCCTCGCGGCCGATCGCCAGGCTGAGCTGATCCGGCGGCACCAGCACGTGGGCGTGATGGCCGTCCGGATCCACCAGCCGCACCATCTCGACCCGGGCGGGGCTGAGGGAGTTGGCGATGTACTGGCCCGGATCCGGCGACCAGCGGATCACGTCGATTTTTTCGCCGCGCAGTTCGTTCACCACCTGCTGGATGCGGGAGCCGCGGGCACCGATGCAGGCCCCGACCGGATCCACTTCGCGCTCGACGCTGTCGACGGCCACCTTGGTGCGGGGGCCGACCGCCCTGGACGGGGGGTTGGCTTCCCGAGCCACAGCCACAATCCGCACGGAGCCCTCCTGGATCTCGGGCACCTCATTTTCGAAGAGATACACGACCAATCCGGCATTGGAGCGGGAGACGAACAACTGGGGGCCGCGCCGCGCCACCTCACTGACCTCCTTGAGGAACACCTTGAAGGTGGCATTGGCCCGGTAATTGTCATTGGGCAGCTGGTCGCGGCGTGGCAATTCCGCTTCCACCTCAGGCCGGCCGAGGCCGCTGCTCACACCCAGAATCACGCTCTGGCGTTCGAAGCGAATCACACGGGCGGTGAGCACGGGATCTTCGAGGTCGGCGAACTCCTCCTGGATCATGCGGCGTTGTTGGTCGCGCAGTTTCTGGGCCAGCACCTGCTTGGTGGTGGCGGCAGCCATGCGGCCGAAATCATCCTTTTCAGGGGTGACATCAAGCACGACCGTGTCACCAGTCTGAGCATCTTCGGCAACCTGGCGAACTTCGTCGATGGCGATCTGGTGATCGTCGCTTTCAACTTCCTCGACGATGATCTTGCTGGCCAGTACGCGGTATCCCTCTTCTTCGAGATCAAGGGCCACGTCGAAGTTGCTGAAATAGTCCTCCTCAAAGGGATCTTCGCTGATGCCGAGATAGAGGGTGCGGCGGTAGCGCTCATAGCCCTTGAGCAGCGCTTCACGCAGGGCCGCCTCCACCACCTGAGTCGGCAATTTCTTCTCGTCGCTGATGTCCTCGATCAGGTTGTTCAGACCGGGGAGCAGAACCAGAGCCATGGATTTGCAGGGGGCAGAAGAGTGGGAACAGAGGAGGGAGGCCGTAGTCGCCGGCGTGACTCAGGAGTCGTCGGTGGGGCAGATCAGGCGCACAAGTGACACCTCTTCGCGGGGGATGCGCACCGTTCGCCCGCGCACGTTGAGCAGCACCATCCGCTCATCGCGGCCGAGCAGCAGGCCCTGGCGCCGCGGCGTGTCGTCAGCATCGTGGCGTACCACTTCCACTGGAAAACCCCGGAAACTGGTGAAGTCCCGATCGGAGGCCAGCACCTCGCCGATGCCCGGGCTGCTGACTTCCAGCACATAGGCCAGGCCGAGCAGGCCCGAGGCTTCGAGGGCTTCTCCGAGAGGCGCGCTGATCTGGGCGCATTCATCAAGGTTCACATCGACGCCATCGGCCCGTTGCACCAGAACCTGCACCGTCAGCGGGATGCGATGGCTGAGCAGCCGGATTCCGACCACCGACAGACCCGAGCCGCTGGCAACGCCGCGTACCAGTTCCTCCAGCGCTGCATCCAGGCTGCCGGAGGCTGGGGCTTCGACGTCAAGCGGCTCTGTCGCAGGCGGGCAGATCAAGGCATCGGCTGCCGTGTCGGCGCTGGCGCCTGGCGGGCCGTTTTCGGAAGGGGACTGGGGCAAGGCGACGAGCCGCGGTACTGGGTGCGGGAGGGGCTCACCCCGCCGGACCTGCAGTCGTGCAACTGCCCCTGCCTGACGTGACCTCCGCTGGGGGAGGGACTCGTGCAGAAAAAGGGTCGTGCCCGCGGGGCACGGGCTCACCCTAAGGGATCAGGTTCCGCCGTCGGGCCGAAGCTGGCAGCGACATCCAGGATCGGAGCCTCGGCGTAGTAGTCGCTGCTGCTGAGCTGACCGCGCAGGGCCGGATCCTGGTTCAGGCACTGGCCGCACTGTTCCGGGGTGCGCAGGTACTGGCAGACCCGGGCCCAGAGCTTGGCCCTGCTGCCGGGTGCCCCCTGGCTGAAGTGCACCAGATCCTTGCCCCCCACCATTCCCTGGATCTCCACCTGGCAGAGGCTGCAGCGCTGACGCGCACCGGGAGGAATGGACGGCATGGCCGGCGGCAAACACTGGGGGCAACTTAGGCCGCTCCAGCCGGATCAGAATCGCTTCGGCGGCAGGACGGCGAACCCGGTTGCGAATTCTTCAACTCAGTGATCTCCATCTGCTGGCTGATCCCGGTGCGATCTGCCGGGGTCGACCGCCTGGGGTGATGGTGCAGCTGGCCCTGGAGCAGGCCTGGCAGCAACTGGAGTCCGCCGGGCAACGGCCGGATCAGCTGCTGATCAGTGGCGATCTCTGCCAGGACGAGAGCTGGGGGGGCTATGTGCGCCTCGGGGAGCTGCTGGCCGCTTCCCCCCTGGCCGATCTGCCAGCCCCCTGGCTGCTGAGCGGCAACCACGACCACGGCCTGCGGCTGCGGGCTGCCCTGGGGCGAAGGGCGGTGATCGCCCCGGCCGAGATCCTTTGCGACGGCTGGCAGGTGCTGCTGCTGGACAGCCAGCTGCCGGGCCGGCTGGACGGGCAGCTCGGGGCCCGCCAATGGGCCTGGCTGGAGCGGGCGCTGCTGGCCTCGGATCGCCCCCTGCTGGTGGCCGTGCATCACCCGCCGCTGGCGATCGGCGATCCGCTGCTCGATGGCATCGCCCTGGCCGATGGCCCGGCCCTGCTCGAACGGCTGCGGGCCTGCGGCCGCCTGCGGGGGGTGGTCTTCGGCCATGTCCATCAGCACTGGCAGGGGCAGCTTCCGGGGGCGCCCGAGGTGCCGTTGCTGGCCTGTCCCTCCACGCTCTGCTCCTTCCCGGCGGTGCAGCCCTGTCCCCTGGGTCGGGCGGACGATCCCGGTGCCCGCCTGCTGGAGCTGACGCCTGCTGGGGAGATCCGGCAGCGTCTGCTGCGCTGGTCGCCTCCCCATTCCACCTAGCGTTGCCTCTGCCCTGTGCCTGTCCTGTCCTGACCCGTCCTGTCCTCGCCCGTATCAGCTCCAACGGCCCTGGCCTGAGTCGCTCTGCCCAGGCTGCGGCAGGATTGATGGGACTGGCCATGACCCGGGCTCTGGCCCGTCTGCGGGCCGCTCTGGATCAGCCCCACCCGTTGGCCCAGCTGGCCCGTCGTGCCCAGCCGGCCCGTCTGGGGCTGCTGCTGCCGGCGCTGCTGCTCAGTCTTGGCCTGGCCGGCCTGCTCCAGCCCCTGCCGGTGGCGGCCCTGGACGCTCCGCCTGAAGGCAGCACCCACAGCTTTGTGGCCCAGGCGGCCCGCCGCGTCGCCCCTTCGGTGGTGCGCATCGACACCGAGCGTGCCGTGGCTCGCCAGCCCTTTGATCCGGCCATGCTCGATCCGCTGCTGCGCGATCTGTTCGGCGATCCTGCCGGCAGCATGCGCGAGCGGGGCCAGGGTTCCGGCGTGGTCATCGATGCGGCCAAGGGCCTGGTGCTCACCAATGCCCATGTGGTCGATCAGGTGGACACGGTCGAGGTGACGATGGCCGATGGTCGCCAGCTCGATGGCAGCGTCGTCGGCAGCGACAGCGTCACCGATCTGGCCTTGGTGCGCATTTCACGGCGCGAGCCCCTGGCGGCCGCCCCCCTGGGCGATTCCGAGGCCCTGGAGGTGGGCGACTGGGCCATTGCCCTCGGCAGCCCCTATGGCCTCGAGCGCACCGTCACCCTCGGCATTGTCAGCAGCCTGCACCGCGACATCAACAGCCTCGGCTTTTCCGACAAGCGCCTCGACCTGATTCAGACCGATGCGGCGATCAATCCGGGCAACTCCGGTGGCCCCCTGATCAACGCCGGCGGCGAGGTGATCGGCATCAACACCCTGGTGCGCTCCGGTCCCGGTGCCGGTCTGGGCTTCGCCATCCCGATCAATCTGGCCAAGCGCGTGGCCGGCCAGCTCGCCGATGGCGGCTCGGTGGTCCATCCCTATCTGGGCCTGCAGCTGGTGCCGCTGACGGCCCGGGTGGCCCGGGAGAACAATCGCAATCCCGACGCCCTGCTGCAGCTGCCCGAGCGCGATGGTGCCCTGGTGCAGCGGGTGCTGCCCGAAAGCCCCGCCGAGGCCGCCGGCCTCAAGCGCGGCGATCTGGTGGTGAGCGTCGCCGATCAGGAGGTGGTCAATCCCTCGGCGCTGCTGCAACAGGTCGAGACCTCCGCCGTCGGTCAGCCCCTGCCCATGACCGTGGTGCGCGGCCAACGGGAGCTGCAGCTCTCGATCCGCCCGGCGGCCCTGCCCCACCCCGCCGGCTGAGCGCCGCCGCCATGCTTGCTACCGTCAGCCACCTCTGAATGTCGTTGGCATGGCCGATCTGCAGGACCGCATGAAGCAGGCCGTGGCCGCGGCCGCTGTGGAGCAGATCCAGGACGGCATGGTGGTGGGGCTGGGTTCCGGCTCCACCGCCGCCCTGATGATTCAGGGTCTCGGCGCCAGGCTGCAGCGCGGCGAGCTCCAGGACATCACCGGCGTGACCACCTCGTTTCAGGGCGAGGTGCTCGCCGCCGAGCTGGGCATTCCGCTCAAGAGCCTCAACGCCATCAGCCACATCGACCTGGCGATCGACGGCGCCGATGAGGTGGATCCCTCCTTTCAGTTGATCAAAGGGGGCGGTGCCTGTCACGTGCAGGAGAAGTTGGTGGCGCGGCGTGCCGCCCGCTTTGTGGTGGTGGTGGATGCCACCAAGTTGGTGGACACTCTGAACCTGGGCTTTTTGCTGCCGGTGGAGGTGCTCCCCGGCGCCTGGCGCCAGGTGCAGGGCCAGCTGGGCGAGCTGGGCGGTCAGGCCGAGCTGCGCATGGCCGTGCGCAAGGCGGGTCCGGTGGTGACCGACCAGGGCAATCTGGTGCTGGATGTGAAGTTCGCCGGCGGCATCAGCGATCCGCTGGCGCTGGAGAAGGAGATCAACAACCTGCCGGGAGTGCTGGAGAACGGCCTGTTCGTCAATCTCACGGACCAGGTGCTGGTGGGGGAGATTGTCGACGGGCTGCCTGGGGTGCGGAATCTGGTGAAGCGCTGAGGCCACCGGGTTCAGAGGCGGCGGCTGGGAAGTGCTGCCGCGCCGACTCGTAGAAGAAGAGGTCGATGCCGGCCACTCCCGCCTTCTTGAGCAGGGCCAGTTCCTGCTGCAGGGTGGCGGGGGCTTTGGGCTGGTGGCGCAGTCCCGCCAGCAGGCCGATGCGCAGCGGCACCCGGGCTGCGGCCTTGGCCAGGCTGGGGCTGGCCAGCTCCCGGGCCACGGCCTCAGCATCAGCGCGGTAGATCTGCACCACCACCTCGTCGACCAGGCCCCGTTCCACCCAGTTCGACCAATCGGCCAGGTAGCTGTGCAGGGAGAAGTCCTGGGGATTGGGCGCCACCGACAGGCGCACCGTGGGGCACTCCCGCCGCATCGCCTCCCGGATGGCGGCCAGCAGCTCGGTGACCTGATCGGCCCGCCAGCGGATCCAGTCCGGGTCGTTCTCGTCCGGGAGTGGTTTCTGGGTCCCGGCCGGGGTGCGGCGCCAGAGGGCCAGGGTGCCGGGGTCGTAGCCGAACGCCGCTGGGAAGCCGAGGTGATCGTCGAACTGGATGGCGTCGAAGCGGTAGCGGCGGCAGCTGTCCACCACCAGATCGACCAGAAAGCGGCGCACGTCCGGTTGGGTGGGATTGAGCCAGACCCGCTCCAGCGATGGCGATTCCTGCCAGATCGTGCTGCCATGGCGGTCCTGCAGCAGCAGCGCTTCGCGGCCCTGCAGCCAGGCTCCATCGCGGGGGGCCATCAGGCCGAACTCCAGCCAGCCCACCGCCTCCAGGCCCCGGGCGCGCAGCGCCTCAACCGTGGCCCCGACGGCATCGGGCTCGCTGAGCAGCGGATCGGGCCTCAGCCCCAGTCGGTTGTGATCGGGGGCCAGCTGGCCGTAGATCCAGCCGCCGCTGTAGATCGGCACCGCCGCCGGGCGAAAGCCATGGGCGATGAGATCGCCCACCCCCTGCAGCCCCTGAGCGCGTCGCTGATGGCCCGGGGGTAGTGCCGGCAGCGGAGGCTCTCGGCACCTTCACCTATCCGCTCGATTTCCGCGGCGGCCTCTCCCGCTTTGTGCCGCCCGCCCGTCCCACCTTCAACTTCAGCTATCGCCACACCCTGCCCCGGGAGCTGGCCAATCTCGCCGTGCTCGGTCCGGCCGCGGGCTATGGCGGCCTCGGCGAGGGGGCCGGTCGCATCATCGAACTGAACATCTCGGTGGGACAGGGGCTGGCGACGGCCATCGCCCTGGCCTGGCAGCAGCAGTTGCCCCTGGCGGCGGTCGCTCCTGTCGCGGTGGCCTCGCGGCGCCCCGCCGGCTACGAGCCCTATGGCCGTCCCTCCCAGCGGACCATGCTGCGGGTGCTGCTCGATCGCCTTGATGCCGTGCTGCTGCAGCCGCTGCGGCCTCCTGCCGCGCCTCCGTAGGCGCTGGCTGGGGCTCAGCCCTGCAGCCGCCGCCGCACCGATTCAGCGTGGCTGTGCAGCCCCTCGCTCTCAGCCAGTTCGATCACTGCCGGCCCGGTGGCCTCGAGGGCGGCCTGGTTGAAGCGGATCAGGCTGGTGTGGCGCAGGAAGGTCTCGACGCTGAGGGCACCGGCGAAGCGGGCGCTGCCGCTGGTGGGCAGGGTGTGGTTCGGACCGGCCAGGTAGTCGCCGACCGCCTCCGGGCTCCAGGGCCCCAGGAAGATCGCGCCGGCATGGCGGATGCGCTCGGCCAGGGGTTCGGGGTCCTCCACCAGCAGCTCCAGGTGCTCCGGCGCGAAGCGGTCGCTGAGGCCGGCGGCGGTGGTGAGGTCGTCGCAGATCACGATCAGGCCCCAGTCTTCGAGGGCCTGGCGGGTGATGGCGGCACGGGGATGGTGCGCCAGCTGGGCCGCGATCGCCCTTGGCACGGCCGCCGCCAGGGCTTCATCGGTGGTGATCAGGATCGCCGCCGCCAGGGGGTCATGCTCCGCCTGGGCCATCAGGTCAGCGGCCACCTGGTCGGCCCGGGCGCTGTGGTCGGCGATCACCAGCACCTCACTGGGGCCGGCCAGGGAGTCGATTCCCACCCGGCCGTAGACGGCTTTTTTGGCCAGGGTCACCCAGAGGTTGCCCGGGCCACTGATCACATCGACCCGGGGAATCGATTCGGTGCCGAAGGCCAGGGCCGCGATCGCCTGGGCGCCGCCGACCTGGTACACCTCGCGCACGCCGGCCAGGTGGGCGGCCGCCAGCACAATCGGATTGGGCAGCCCGCCCGGCCCCGGCGGCGTGACCATCACCAGCCGCTCGACACCGGCCACGGTCGCCGGCACGGCGTTCATCAGCACGGTGCTCGGGTAGGAGGCCCGACCGCCGGGTACGTACAGACCGGCACGCTCCACCGGCCGCCAGCGGCGTCCGAGCCCTTCGCCGTAGGGACCGGTGATCGCCAGATCGGCCGGCAGCTGCTGGCGATGGAAGGTCAGAATGCGCCCATGGGCGAGCTGCAGGGCTGCCTGCAGCGAGGGGGGCGTGGTCTCCCAGGCCTGGCGCAGCTGCTCCTCCGGCACCCGCAGAGGATCGGGCCGGACCCCATCGAAGCGTTCGCTCAGCTCCAGCAGGGCCTGATCGCCCTGGCAGCGCACCTGCTCGAGGATCTCGGCCACCCGCTGCTCTTCCTGCCGCAGACGGGTGCCGCCGGTGCGTCCCGCGATCGCCTCCAGCCGATCGCGGGCCTGAGCTGGATCGCGCAGCAGTTCGATCACAGGGACTGGGGCGTCGGTACCGGTTTCGGCCCGGTGGCTGGCGGCGGGACTGGACGCGCTCACGGGGGGCCGGACTGGGAAAACCGACGCTAAGGCCCAGGCTCCACAACCCCGGTCGGGGCCACGCGGTACGATCCCTCTTCGTCGAGTCAGCGCCAGCACCTGTGGCAAATAACAAGTCATCCGAGAAGCGCATCGAAATCGCCGAGCGCAACCGCCTGCGGAACCGCTCCTACAAGTCCGCCCTGCGCACGCTGCTGAAGCGCTGCCTCACGGCCTGCACCGCCTACGGCCAGGAGCCCGGCACCGAGGCCAAGGCTGCGGTCCAGAGCAGCATGAACGCCGCCTTCAGCAAGATCGACAAGGCGGTCAAGGTGGGGGTGCTGCATCGCAACACCGGAGCCAACCAGAAATCCCGTCTGTCCGTGGCGGTCAAGAAGGTGCTCGAACCCGCTGCAGCTGCCCCGCAGGCCTGACGCTCGGCCCTGTCAGCCGTGATCCTGTTCAGCTCAGCCGTGATCACGGCTCCCAGTCTTGATTGATTCGCAGGGCTGGGATTGGCTTGAGACCAAAGGTGTGTCTGTCGATCGTGGACTGATCAGCTCCCTGTCTGATCGGCATCCAAGCGCTTGCCCCGAACAGCTGCCTGTGGCCTGCTGATCGGGGCTTGTGTGGTGTTCGGGCAGGGCTGGCCTGGGATTGTTCGATCCCCTGGGATGCTCCCAGGTGCTGGGCCTCGGGCCGGCTGGGGTCACATGCCAGGTCGAGCCGGGACTGAGGCAACGATCACTCGCTGGTCTCGTTGTTGAGCCGCGGCATGGCCTCAGCAGGCCTGGCCAGGGTCTGGATGTCCTGCCCTGTGGACCTGCTGCCCGGCGGATTCGTCACAATGACCAGACATTCCGGCCGCGGCGGCGGATTTGATGAGCGTCACCATCTCGAAGGCCCCTGAACCGGCGTTCTCGGAGCCAGTCGCATGTGTCCCGGCGAGCGGGGCCGCAGCGCCCGATCCGATCGCCGGCGCCGGCATCCTCCCGATCTCCTCGCCAACAGGTCCCGATACCTTGACGTCCCTGCCTGCCAGCGCTCCGGCCCACACCCCGACGAGCCTGTCCGAGGCGGCACCAGCTCCGGACAGGCAGCGACTTCCCCCTTTGGTGGACAGCCACTGCCACATCGTTTTCCGCAATTTCGACGAGGACCTGGACGCGGTCCGGGATCGCTGGCGGGAGGCCGGGGTCAAAGCCCTGGTGCATGCCTGTGTCGAGCCGGCCGAGATTCCGGCGATCCGCGCCCTGGCCGATCGCTTCCCGGAACTGCGCTACGCCGTGGGTGTCCACCCGCTCGACAGCGGGCACTGGCAGAGCGACACGCCGTCCGTGCTGCGCCAGGCTGCCCGGGCGGATGGCCGGGTCGTGGCGATCGGTGAACTGGGTCTGGATCTGTTCCGCCAGAGCAACCTCGAGGAGCAGCTGCAGATGCTGCGGCCCCAGCTGGATCTGGCGTCGGAGCTGGATCTGCCGGTGATCATCCACTGCCGGGATGCGGCCGAGCCGATGCTGGTCGAGCTGCGCTCCAGGGCGGCCGCCGGCCACTGTCCTTCTGGGGTGATGCACTGCTGGGGCGGCACCCCGGCGGAGATGGAGGCCTTCCTGGAGCTGGGGATGTTCATCAGCTTCAGTGGCACCGTCACCTTCCCCAAGGCCGAGGACACCCATCAGTGCGCCCGCCAGGTGCCCGCCGATCGCTACCTGGTGGAAACCGACTGCCCCTTCCTGGCGCCGGTGCCTCGCCGTGGCAAGCGCAACGAACCGGCCTACGTGCTCAGCGTGGCCGAGCGGGTCGCAGCCCTCCGGGGTGAAAGCCTGGAGCAGGTGGCCTGTGCCAGCACGGCCAATGCCCAGAGACTCTTCCGCCTGCCGCACGGCCTTGTATGATGTTTCATTGGCCTGGAAGCGGAACCGCTCCCTTTGTCGATTACGGCACCGTCGATCACGGCAGTATCCCTGCCTTCTCAACCCATGGCAGCAACCCTGCCATCTTGCCTGGCGGCGACCCTGTCAGGCGAGAAATCAGGGTGGTTGTCTGTCATGACCATGCTCCCCTCGCGGCGAGTCCGATAGGCGCACGGTCCCACCCTGTTCCCCTGGCTGCCAGGGGGATTGGCGGGGCTGATGCGCCTCTTCGCATGACCAGCGCTGGCTGCCGGATCACCCGCCGCATCCAGCCCCGATTCCGGCCC
>CALPMR020000003.1 GCA_943324725.2 Bordetella parapertussis
ACGGCAACCTTCTGAGCCCGGAACGGCGGCGCGGGGCCGTGGTGGTTCTGCAGCAGCGTTGCCAGGCCTCCGAACGCCTCGCCTGCCTGGTGGTGGGCCAGGGCTGGTTCAGAGTGATTCGCCGTCTCCTGGCCTGAGCTGTCAGCCTTCGGTTCACTGAGCGGGCTTGCTTCGTCTCTGTGCCCGACAACGGCTTCGCTGCGACTGATCTCGATCTGATCAGCTTCCTCACGGCGATCCCAGACGCCTGGATGTGGCGCGGGGTTCGTATTCCTGCCTGGTCCTTGCTGCCGCTGGCCGTGCTCGGGATCCTCAGCGGCCGCGAAAATCTGCGAGATCTGGAGCGTTTTGCTCGACGCCATTCTGCGGTGCTTGGCCAGGAGCTGGGGATCGAACTGCGGCGGCCCCCATCGGATTCGGCCCAGGGGCTCCGCCACATTGGCCTGCGGCCAGGTCGCCGTTCCGTCTTGCTGCAGGTGGACGTGGTGGCCCTGTGCACCGCCCTCCGAGCGTGGACCATTGCCCAGATCCTTACAGCGCTGCTGGCGATGGAGATGCGGCAGCCCAGGCTCGAACTGATCCAATGCTTTGAATCAGTTCGGGGGATCAAGGCGTCGGCGGTGCTGCCCTCGATGAGCTGGCTCAGCTCGGAGGCGCCACTATGAGTGTGGGTGATGGTCTGTGTTCGGTTTGGTGGAAGTGTCACCTCACATGGGACTGATCATGAGCTGGCATGACGGCTGGACCAGCATGATCAAGACATGGATTTGGCGGCGAAAGGAAGTTTGACCAGCCAGCCAGGCATGGATGCATCGTGCTAGAACTATGTAAGATCGGAGCCTAAAACTTGTAATGTTTCAAGACTTCTGGATTCTTGATTGCAATGGCTTTGTTTGAAAGCAGGGCTTTTTTAAGCTCGTCCGCAGCAGGTGATTTCGGATAAACCATGAAAAGGTCGTAACGATCATTCGGACCTGCGGACTTTGTGTAGGGGACGAGATACATGTCGTAGCCCAGGCTGCGGGCCCCATTGAATATGGCTTGATTCATCTGATGCCAGCCGCAATATCCATCATCAACAGTATCGCCGGATTTTGCACAATTCCTTCCGACCTCAAGGAGGCTCTTCCTTTCATGTTTTAGTGTTAGCCTGGTGAAGTCAACATGCATGCTAATGAGATCTGGTTTTTTGCTCACAACATAGGAGGCGTCTTGGAGTGGGGCTTGCGAAAATTCCGGAGTGTTGAGCCCCCATGTATCTACTGAAGGTATTCCGGAATAGTAGCTAAGTCTGCCGGCTTCCGTCACAAACATGCTGCGGAGATTCTTCTTCGTGTTTACAGTCCTTAAATCAAGGCTTAGCGGATAGATATTGTTATCAAATCTCAATCGGAAATATTCCACATAGCCTGTAGCAACTGACTTAAGCTTGATATTGGCTTGTATGGACACAAGAATCAGAACAAGAGTCCCCAGAGGCAACAGTGAGCCAATGTTCCTGCCATTGTTGAGTGGACTCTGCTTAACATAGATAAGCAAGAAGCACCCCAGAAAAGCAGCCGAAACTCCCAGTAAAGGCGCGTGAAATCGATCCCATACATTCTGAATAAGGTTAAATCGACTCAAATACAGCGACTGATAGATATAAAAACAAAGCCAAGTGAAAAAGCCGGCTAACCAAAAAGTTAATTGCTGTGTGCGAGATGAACTGGCCATAGCGGTGGCTTCCGAGTTTGTCTGTTGGCTGGACGAAGCGATCCCTGATTGATCGAGCCTGTTTCTGTTCTTGGCCGACAGCAATCGGCAGCAGCACAGCAGCAGACCAATCGCCAGAACGATAGTCGCGGAAAGATGGTTGTATCCATTGGATGTCAGTTCCGCTGGTAGGCGCCTGGCCAATGAAATCAAGTCACTGTCCTGAGATTGCTTGACATAATATGGCAAAGGAAATGCTCTTTGATAATATAATGCTCTTGATGCCCAGTAGAGCGTGAAGATCAAGGCAGGGATTGCTGCTGTCCGGAGGTGAGCAGAAGCAGGTCTCTGCTTGGTTTTCTTCCTATTTCGGCCAGGATAATATAATTCTGGTAGTCCGGCTTCAAATTTTATCGTATGATCAGAGTCGTCTCCTGGTCGGTCGCCAACCAATTCAAAAAGTAAGAATGGAGCAACAATGACCAAGTAGTAGGCAATGCTATCTGGACGAAGCAGAACATAGTACACGCTGGATGCTAGGAATAGCCGATCATATAGTCTGAACAGGCTGGATGCAAAGATTATCCCCAGTAGGCACATCTGAGCAAGTGTCGAAAATCCGCCAAAACCAGAAATAGAAATGCCACTGCAGAAAATGATTACCAGAACCGAGCAGAAGGCAATGAGTGGATTGAGTGATGTCACTTCGAGCTTTAACGTCTTTCTGATCGTCCAAAACCTGTAAGCAAGCAGAGCCAGAAAGAGGCTGTTCAGCAAGCCCGAACCGATATGATTGGAAATGCCGACCTTTTGCAGAATGGCAATTGAAATCATCCAGCCAAAATCGGTTGCTCCTTCTGCCCTTTCCCCTCCAGCAACATATGAAATCACCCCTGTGTTGGCAAGGTTTTGTGAGTAGTTATATAGAATAGCGGCGTCTTCGTCAGGTATGCCAATCGCTCCAGCTGCGATCACAAAAAGCAGGACGGCCGATATGATTGAAACGAGTATCAGGGCTGCTCGTCTGTGGGATTGCTTGTGTTCCATGGTGGTGTTGTCGGAATCTTTTAGACGCTGCGCTATCACGGAGATAGCTTACAGTGTCAATCAACCTTTTGATATGGCTCCGCCTGTTCGCGGCCGGCGCATCACCGTTTTTATTTTTGACTTGACGCCAAGAAGGGCCTTTCTTTTTTTGTATAACTTTGCCGTTCCCGCGGTGCATGAATTCTGGATTTTGCATCCCTTGATTCTTGCTTCTGATCGTCTGGAGTTTTTCCCTGGATAGAGTCTTGTATCTGCCACCGCCACCTCATCATCAAGCTGCTTCAGCAGTTCCAGTCGTGCAGGCACGGTAGCTGGTACGTCGGCCGTTGGCAGTCCATCGTCACCTCACCCTGGGAGCGGGCTGATCTGTTTCGCTGGATCCTCGATCGGAATTACTTCAGACCAGTGCTGATGTTCGGCGACTAATGTGCCCCTGCAGCTCCTGGCTGTACCGCATCAGCTGAGCTGCCTTCTTCGCTATGCTGAATGGTCGTTCAGGAGGTGAGCCGAGCCGTCGAGATGGTTCCACTTCTGTCGGCCATCGTGCGGAGGGAGGAATCGGACAATTGTTTGCTGTTTACCCGCTTGTTGCTCGCCCACTGGGCGATTCCAGACTTGATCGCAGGCCTGCGCCAGAGCACCTTCAGCAATTCTCCAGGCTGGAATCAAGATTCTGATGCCGGGTTCTGGCCGTGTCGTGGAGCGCATCGGCCGGAGCAGCAGGATTCAGCAGCAGCAGACGGCGATGGTGGCCGTAGATCTGCCCCTCGCTGCCATAGGGTTCTGAGTTGGCAACGTTATGCCACACTGTAACGATAGCTGTTTCAGGTTGCGGCCATTTCTGCCAGCAAGGACGACTAGCCCCGATGGCGTGTTTCCCCACACTTTTCAAGGAGGTGGTGATCGGAATCAAGCACAAAAGCGGCTCCGTGAACAAGCCTCTCTGGTCCATCCCCGCCACCGTGGGGTAACCAAGCAGCGCTGTTCTTGCTCTACGGCTTGAACCCTTCCCGCTGACCCGCGCTAATCCCCAGTACCAGATGCTGATGGTGGTGTTGCTCGCATCGGTGCTCACGGTTTCAACTGCCCGATCCGATCAAGCCGATCGATCGTCGCTCGCTCGCCCCCTGGGCCGCCGTCCAATTGGGCGATTTCGCCGTAGGACCCTCCATGCTCATGGGCTATCCAGTCACCCCATCACCGAATCGCGCCTCAGCTTCTTGCTGGTGCTCCCCTGTTGTGTGCTGCACGCCCTGCACGGAGAAGCGCTCTCTTCGTCCCCACCAGGGCCAGGCTCTGGGTTTCTCGTTGGTTTGGGCCGCGCCCCAGCTCAGGGGCCACGCAGGCAGGTCTGGACCAGGCTGCCTGGGGCACCTCCCCACCTTCATCAGGGTCGCCAGCAATCGGCTGTCACCAAGCTGGCTGCTGATTGTCGTGCCCTGGGGCGCAGCAGATCCGGGCAAGGGCCCACCAGAACCATCGACGGTGTTAGAGGTGACAGCGATGCATCCGGCACAACGTCCAGGATCGTGTCCCTAAGAGGATCGAGTCATGGCATCCCCGAGAGGTCACTTGCTTGTTTCAGCCAACCCTGCCACCAGGGCCTACCGGCTCATTGACGACTTCCTGCAGCCCCATCCGCACCTGGACGGGCTCTATGACTCGATCGAGGAGGCCATCCGTGATGCCATCGGCTGGCTGGAAGGCCTTGAGCCGATCGCCGGCCAGGCCTCCATCGGTCTGGAGGTGAGTACCAACAACGGCGACTGGCGCACCATCCGCCAACCGGCGCAGCTGCTCTGCCGTTGGCCGCTGGCTGCCTGATGCACGGTGAGCTGCAGCAGTGGAACAGCGTCTCAAGTCCGATCCAGGCTGCAGGGCCCGTGCTGTGTCCGACCGCCTGGTTCGGTTGGCAGCAGCCCCTTGCGGGCCTCCGCGACCGATCTGCCAGGAGGCGCTCGCTTCCAGGCCTGAGCACCTGTCACCAGTCCGTTCATCGCCCTTGATCGCCGCAGCCATGGACCTCAGCCGAGCCTGAGCTCCATGGCCTCGGGCCTGCCCTTCCCTGGCCATGGGACTCTCGCCACCGTCATCGACCTGTCCCGATGGCGGTCCAACTCGGGCGTAGTTCGTTAGTTCTTGCCCCAGCCCGCGCAGGCTGTCAAGTGCCTGGTGAACCAATCGCGGCTTTCCACAACTGCACCGCCCCAGCCGCCCCAAAGCCCTGCCTCCTGTGGAAAAAAGGGGGTTAAACGGGGGAAAACGTGCTGAAGGTGGGGAAATCGTCAGCCGATCACCACCACTGATGCTGCTAAGTCTCTTGAGACAACTTCCGGGACTGGAGGGTTAAGTTAACTGAGTCCACACATTCCTCCTGCGGTTTCTACGAAAAAACCGGCGAAATTATTGATAGCCATCACCCCTGGCAGGCTCTGGGCTGGTGCCGCCCGAGCCAGCCAGCTCAGCCGCCCGGGGGGCGCAGGCTGCGAGGCCCGAGCGGGTGATCGGCGTGGGGATAGCGCACATGGTGATGCCCCTGGTGCGCTCCTTGCACCTGGCTGCTGCCATCGTCCTGTCCACCATCGTCGTGGGCACCATCGCCATGCTCACCATTGCCGTGGACACCATCGCCGTGGAGGTGGGGGTCGTGAGGGTGGCCAGGACCGTGATCGTGATCGTGGGATGGCTTGTGAGCATCAAGGCCCCCATGGGGCTGGCCATGGCTGGCCTCAACAGCTGGGCCCGCCCCAGGGAGTGGGATGCCATCGGCCTGGCAGGCCCCGGTGCACTCGGCTTCACAGAGCTGGCAGCTTTCCACCAGGCCCTCGACATGATGATGGTGGCTGTGCTGGGGGGCCCCCACCTCCTGCTCGAAACCGAGCACCTGGGCCCGGTATTTGCAGAGAGAGCAGTTCATGTCGGTATCGCCGCGCAGCACCTCCGCCACCCGCTCCTTGAAGGTGTCCAGCACCAGGGGGTGATCCCCCAGGTAGGAGGCTTCCAGGAAGTCGACGTCGGGATGGTCCGCTGCCACCAACTGGGTGTGCTGGCGGATGCGGCTGACCAGGACGCCTGAAAACAGGAAGTAGGGAAAGACGACGATGCGGCGATAGCCGAGCCGCACCGCCTGGCGCAGTCCCGGTTCCACCAGCGGGAAGGTGACCCCGGAGTAGACCGTCTCGCCCCAGCCGAAGCCGAAGCCCTCCACCAGCATCCGCGTCACCTTGGCCACATTGGAGTTGGCGTCCGGATCGGAGGAGCCCCGACCGACCACCACCAGCAGGGTGTCGTGCAGGGGCACCGGCGCCCCACCTGAGTGCCTGAGGCGGGCATCGGCAGTCTCAATCGAGTCGCGGATGCGGGCGCCAGCCGCCTGAATCATCTTGAGATCCACCCCCAGCTCGCGGCCGTAATCGATGCGCAGCCCCGTTTCGGCCGCATAGCTGTTGAGCACCGAGGGGATGTCGTTCTTGGCATGGCCGGCAGCGAACAACATCGCCGGCACCGCCAGCACCTGGCTCACCCCCTGGCGGCGCAGGGCATCGAGTCCATCGCGCAGGATCGGCCGTGCGAATTCCAGATAGCCGTATTCCACGGGCACGGGCGCCAGGTGTTGCTGCAACTGCTGGGCCAGGGCGGCGAATTCGCCAACGGCCAGGCGGTTGCGACTGCCGTGGCCGCAGACCAGGACACCGATGCGGCCATGGGGGCCGTTGGCGGGGACGGGAGCCGGGGCCGCAAGCGGCCCGTCAGCATTGCTGGAGAGGGAAGCCATGACCCGTTTCGCCTGCCCCGACCCTATCCCCCGCCCAGTCAAGTGATTATTCCTGGCCGAAAACCAGGCCCACCGGAGGTCAAGGGAGTGCAACGTTACGTTGCATTGTTGGCCGTCAGGCGAGTGCCCGGGCCGAATCGCTCCCAGGCGGACGAGCGTCGATCGGCCCAGATCGCCACCAGCGGGATCGGTGTGCTCGCCGATAGCCGCCTGGATCAGAGCAGTCCGCATCAGATCGGCATCGGCCCCCTGTTGGGCCGGGTCTGAGTCGCCAACCGCCGCGCAGCAGGCCCCGGAAAGCGCAAGGATGGCTTCATGAGCCTCCAGATCCCGCCCTATGAGCCGCTGCCGGCTCCTGGCAAAGCCACGGACATCTTCAAGGTGTCCGTAGCCGCCCTGCACCCCACCCAGATGTGTGTCGGCCTGGCCGAGGTCCGCAGCCGCCAGGTCGACTTCAGTCAGGACAGTCGTGAGCAGCGCTTGCGCTATCTGAAGAGCAAGCCGGTGCCCATCGTGCGCAATGCCAGTGGCAGGCTCTGGATGGTCGACCGACACCATCGCCTGCGCGGGCTGATCGAGCTCGATCCCGCCGCTGAGGCCTACGGCTATCTGGTGCTGGAGCTGGCCAGCAGCGATCGAGACAGTGCCCTCGACGAACTGCACCGTCGCGGCTGGCTCTACCTCTATGACGGACGGGGTCTGGGCCCGATGGTCCCGGCGCTGCTGCCTGAAACCCTGACGGGCCTGCAGGACGACCCCTATCGCAGCCTGGTCTGGAAGCTGAAGAAGGAGGGACTGATCGAACCAGCCCCCCTGATTCCCTTTCACGAGTTCCGCTGGGGGGCCTGGCTGCGTCGGCGGCCACTGCCGCCATTCAGCTCTTCGGAGCTGGAACCGGCGATGGCATCGGCGCGGACCTTGGTGCGCTCCTCCGCGGCCGCCCATCTGGCTGGCTGGAAAGGCCGGCGCTAAAGCGCAGCCGAGGCCGGGTTGAATCGTGGCAGCCAGGCTGGAGCTGAGCCGCATCCTTGGCAACGAGGTCCATCACGTTCTTGCCTCTGTCTGGCAAGCATGTCGGCGCGGGAGGCAAAGGCTTTGCCGTCAGGGTCTGTGCCGCATTGGATTCGTCCAGCTTTGCCATTCCGCTAGAAACTGGCGGATGCTTTAGGCCAATAGATCAGGCGATCTTGCCGTCACTCTATTGTCAATTCCTCGGTAACTTGAGCTCCGCTGATCAGCACATTGTTGTCGTCGAAGTGATCGATTCTGAATAGCATGAGGGCTGGCTTTCGGGGAAAGGTCTGACATTTTGATCTGGAATCAAGGTGGGCAGTGATTGGGCTTTCGCTTCTATGGTTTCGCAAGATACGGTGAGAATGATCGGGGTGAACTGTCGCGCTTGATCTGCTCTGTATGGTGCGCTGAGTGCGGCTGGCTGGGGAGGGACGAGCAACCAAAAGAATGGTCTGGATGTCGTGATTTTTGAAATGCTGATCAGCAGATCGCGCCAAGTATTATACCTGGAGACGCATTATTGAGTCTCGGCAAAGGTGACAACGTCACCCGTAAAGTCGTTTACCTCTGCGCCTGGATTCGGCCTGCATGGCTGGATTGGCTTTAAGGTCAAAGCCTTTTTGATGTCTTCCAAGGCGGCTTTTCCTTGTAAACAGATTGTATCCCCTTGCCTGCCAAAAAGTGATACTTGAGGGCACAAGCGTTGAGGCCGCTGATCTCACCCTGGCCTGATCCATTTCTGATCAGGTCCTGATGGATCTCAGGCGTATTTCCCGTCCGTGACGCCGCCCAGCACCCAGATCATTCTCTTTCTCCAACACCTCCCTGCCCCGCACCATGACCAGCACGATCCGCACCACATCTCCCTACCTGGATACACCGACGGGCAGCAGTGGCAGTGGTCTCGATCAGCTGCTGGGCTGGGTTGCCAGCGATGGTGGCCTGGCGGGAACCAATGACGCCAGTTCGATTGCCGCCGGTATTGCTGCCGTCGATGGCCTCAATCAGCTCTTGATTCAAGGCCTGCAGGCCATCGGGGCCTTCAATCAATCAGCGCTCACCGTCAGCGATGTCATGGCGCTCAATGCCTGGGTGCGCGATCCTGCCCAGCCTGATCGGCTGGCCCTGTTCACGGCCCTGCACGGCAACGATGAGGCTGGTGTCGAAACCGGTTACCACACGATTCAGGGCGACGGCGGCAGTCGCCGCTTCGATGGCCTGGCCCTGATCGATACGGTGCTCGATAGCATCTATCACTTCGGCTTTGCGCTCAGCACCGACGGCAGCCACTTCACCAACGAGGACGGTGCCGACAACGCTGCCTTGAGCGACGTCGCCCGTTGGCTCACGGCTCTCAAAACAGACCTGGCCACCACCAACACCGGCCTCGACCGCATCGTTGAGACGATCCTGGCCGATCAGGGGCTGCAGGCCACGATTGCCTGGAGCGAACTCCAGGGCGGTGCCAGTGCTGCCAATGGCATCGATCATCTGATTGTTGAAGGTATCGCCGCCCTGAAGCAGGCCGGCGCCGCTGATGGCGATGGCAGCCGTCTCAGCGCTGCTGAACTGCGCTGGATCAATGGCTGGATCCGCAGTGATGCCAACCGACTGGCCTCCTTTGTCGCCCTGCACGGTGACGATGAGAACGGCAGCGAATCCGGTTTCCATCTCGTCCAAAACGATGGTGCGACGACGCGTCTGTTCGGCAGGAATGCGGTGAATACCATCGACGACGGCATCTTTCATATCGGCTTCACGATCAATGCCGATGGCCGCTTCCAGAACGAAGACGGCAATGCCAATGCGCTGGTGAGCGATGTGGCGGAGTGGATGACCTACTACTACGGCGATGCCTCCACGACAGGAACCGGCCTGGATCGTCTCGTGGATTGGATCAAGCTGGATACCGGCCTGGCGCGCAACACCGCCGCTAAGGATATCAATGATGGATTGGCTGCAGCCAATCAAATCAATGCACTGTACGTCGAGGCGATCGACGCCACGGGTGTGAATCGCGATGGTTTGCTCAGCCGAGCTGATCTGCGCACAATCAACGAGTGGATTCGCACCTATCGCTACGACACCTTTGTTGTGTTGCATGGCGACGATGAAGCCGACGGCAGCGAATCCGGTTTTCACCTGATCCAGAACGATGGAGGCAGCACCCAGTTCTTCGGCCAGAACCTGGTGAACACCGTGGCCGATGGCCTCTTTCACATCGGCTTTGAGATCAAGGGGGAGAACTTTGTCAACGAGGATGGCAACACCAACCAGTCACTCAGTGATGTGTCCGGTTGGCTCAACTATTTTGTTAATGACATCCGCCTCACCACTGGTACCGGGGATGCCGACGTTCTGATCGGCAATGACGAGTCCGACCAGATCCTGGCCTATAGCGGCAACGACCTGCTGCAAGGCGAGGGTGGAGCCGATCTGCTCGATGGCGGCTGGGGCCGCGATACGCTCCTCGGCGGTAGCGGCAGCGATCAACTGGACGGCGGCTTTGACAGCGACGTTCTCGATGGTGGCAATGCTGCTGATACCTATCTGGTGAGTGGGGCCGGACCGGAATGGGTTGCCGGTCAGCCCTACAGATTTCAGGGCTACGACACCTATGCGGACAGTGGCAGCACGGGCTTTGATCGCATCCTGGCGACAGGATTGGGGCCGGTGGATATCGGCTTGCGTGATTTCGGCCCAGCCAGCGGCATCGAACAGATCGTCAATACCAGCAGCATCGACGACGGCGCTGGTGGGCGCATCGCCGCTGAGGTGCGCTTACTGGGTGACTGGCATGCCAACACTCTCGATTTCTCAGCCACCGAGCTGCTCGGGGGCTCTTTCCTGATCGATGGCGCCGATGGCAACGATTCCATCACCGGGAGCAGCCTGGCTGACAGGATTCACGCTGGTCGCCATGACGATCTTCTCAATGGTGCCGGTGGCGGCGACAGCTACGAAGTCACAGGCGCTGGACCCGAGTGGATCGACGGTCAGCCTTACACCTTTGAAGGCTTTGATCTCTACGCCGACTCGGGTACCAATGGTGACGGCATCGACAGCATTCTGGCGCTCGGCGATGGCGTTGTGGACATTGGCCTGAAGAGCTTTGACACGGCCAACGGCATTGAGCAGATCATCAACGCCACCGTGATCGATGATGGCTCTGGCGGCACCAGCACCGCTGAGGTGCGGCTGCTGGGCAACTGGGAGGCCAACAGCCTCGATTTCTCAGCGGTGGCTCTGCTGGGAGGCCACTTCCTGATTGATGGTGGCAACGGTAAGGATGTGATCCACGGCAGTGCTCTGGCCGATCGCATTCGTGGCGGCGGTGACAGCGATCAGCTTGATGGCGGTGCCGCCGGCGATACCTATGAGGTCAGTGGTGCCGGGCCGCAATGGATCGATGGACTGCCCTACACCTTCGAGGGATACGACACCTATGCCGACAGTGGCGCCGATGGCCTCGATCGCATCGTGGCGATCGGCAATGGGCCGGTGGACATCGGCCTGCTCAATTTCGGCGCCAGCAGCGGCATTGAGCAGATCGTCAATGCCACCACCATCGATGATGGTGCCGGTGGCGTCATGGCAGCGCCCGTGCGCCTGTTGGGCAACTGGGAGGCCAACAGCCTCGATTTTTCGGCCACTGCCCTGCTGGGAGACAGCTTCTTGATCGATGGTGCTGACGGTAAGGATTCGATCACCGGCAGTGTTGCCGCTGACCGTATTCGCGGTGGCCGCTCCAATGATTGGCTCAATGGCGCCGGCGGGAATGATCGTTATGAAGTCAGCGGTCGCGATCCTGCCAACAGCAATGGGGGCACCCCTACTTTTGAGGGCTACGACCAGTACGCCGATCAGGGTGGTGGCTACGACCGGATTGTGGCTGTCGCCGCCAACGGCAGCGATGGTGTGGATGTGGGCCTGTTGAATCTCACTCTTGCCAGCGGCATTGAGCTGATTGATGCCACTGGAACTTCCGGATCGGTACGACTGCTCGGTGATTGGCAAGCCAACACCTTCGACTTCAGTGCCACCGAGTTGCGAGGAGCGAATCTCAGTATCGAGCTCAGCGACGGCAATGATGCCTGTCTGGGCGGTAGTGCTGCTGATCGGATCGACGGTGGCTATGGCTCAGACAGCCTGCGCGGCGCCGGCGATGACGACACGCTCACGGGTGGTGGCGGCGATGACAGCCTCGATGGCGGCCAAGGCAGCGACACCTACCAGGTCAGTGGCCTGGAGGCGGGCGGCTGGAAAACCTTCGGCGGCTATGACACCTACGCCGACAGTGGCAGCAGCGGCATTGATCGGATTGTGGCGATCGGTGATGGCGATGTCGATATTGCTCTGGCCGGTGGCAATTTCCAGGCCGCCAACGGCATCGAACAGATCGTCAATGCCACCACCAAGAGTGTCAATGGCGTGATCACAGCTGCCGGCGTACGGGTGCTCGGTAACTGGAGTGGCAACCTGCTGGATTTCCGTGGCGTCGCCTTGCTCGGCGGCAACATTCGGATCGAGTCCGGCGATGGCAATGACAGCATCCTTGGCAGCAATGCTGCCGATACGGTCTTCGCCGGCAAGGGTGACGATCAGCTGGATGGCAGTGCCGGCAGCGATACCTATGAAGTGAGCGGCATCAGCAGCGTGGGCTTCCAGGGCTATGACACCTACGCCGACAGCGGCAGCGGCGACCTTGACCGAATCCTGGTGGTCGCGGCCACCGGCGCGGAAGCGGTCGATATCGGCATGCGCTCCTTCGGCCCCAGCAGTGGCATTGAGCAGATCACCGCCACCGCTACCACTGGCCGGGTGCGATTGCTGGGGGATGGCGGTGCCAACAGCTTGAACTTCAGCGCTGTCAATCTGTTGGGCGCCAACCTGCAGATCGACACTGGCTCCGGCAATGACAGTGTGACTGGCAGCGCCAGCAACGATCGAATCCTCGCTGGCACGGGCAATGATTGGCTCAACGGAGCTGGAGGCTCTGATACCTATGAGGTCAGTGGAAGCTCGACCAGCGGTTTCGGCGGCTACGACACCTATGTCGACAGCGGCAGTGGTGTTGGCGAGATCGATCGAATCGTGGTGGCAAGCGGCAGCAGTTCCGTTGATATCGGCCTGGCCAGTTTCTCAGCCAGCAGTGGAATTGAAGAAATCAATGCCACTGCGGCGAGTGGCCAGGTGCGTCTGCTGGGTGACAGCAGTGCCAACAGCTTCAACTTCACTGGAATCAGCCTGGTGGGCAGCAATCTGCTGATCGACACGGGCAGTGGCAACGACAATGTCACCGGCAGCAGCGACGCCGACAACATCCTCGGTGGCCTCGGTGTGGATCAGCTCAGTGGCGGCAATGGCGACGACACGATCACCGGCGGCGGTGGGCTCGATAGCCTCAGCGGTGGAACCGGTGCCAACAGCTTCGTCTACACCACGCTCAGCGATGCCATCGTCGGCGGCAGCAGCTCGTCGCCCCAGTTCGAGAAGATCAGCGGCTTCAGCGTCGGTGCTGATCGCTTCGACGTCACCACCACGCCGTCAGCCGGCGGCTTCAAGAGCCTCGGCTCGCTCTCGGCACTGACGATCATGGCGATCAGCTCCCTGCTCAGCAGCAGCAACTTCCAGGCCAACGGTGCGGCCACGTTCACCTATGGCAGCGGCGCCAACCAGCGCACGTTCATCGGCTTCAACGACAGCATCGCCGGCTACAAGAGCACGACCGATGCCATCATCGAAATCACCACCTTCGGTTATGCCAGTGGTTTCAATTCCGTGTCACAGATCACTCTGATCTAGGGCCAGGCAGGCCGCGTTGCGCTCAAGGCTGCATGACGATCAGCTCTGGGCGGTGGCTGAACAGGCGCGGCGACATTCGTTGCCGCTGCGCCGATGCCGGTCGCTATGGATTGCGGGGCGGGCGTCGGTCGCCCAGGCGCAGTTGCCGCCGCCAGCGCCCGATCTGCCAGCGCAGCCCGACCAGAACCAGCAGCACCAGGCTCCAGACCAGGCCTGCCAGGCTCAGCCCACACCAGGCCAGCATCACCAGAGCCAGAAGCGCCAGCACCGAGGTGATGGCGTGACCGCGCTTCAATTGCCGGTCGGCACCGCGGCAGCTGCGGCAGTGACGACTGTGGTTCTGCCAGCGATCGAGCAGCGGGTCGTCGCCCTGGCGAGCGGGCAGGGACTGGCCGGGAAAGGGCACGCCGCCATGGTCCAGAACCCAGGCGTGCAATGCCTGCACATAGCGATCGGCCGGGGTGGCCAGGTAGCAGCTGCGGGCCAGTTGTTCGCTGCCCCCCCGCTGCTCCAGCACCCGTTCCTGCCAGTGCAGAAAAATCTGGTCGTCCTCCAGCACCCGGTGATTGCCGATGTGTTGCAGCCATTCGGGCCGCAGGCCCAGCAGCCGGGCTGGCCAGGGGGATTCGAACTGGAACGGGAAGCGGGCAAACAGCCGGCATTCACCGTGACGGATCGGCGTGGCGTAGACCACCGTCAGGATCCTGGCGAAGCCCGGCGCGGTCAGCTCATGCCACATCAGGGCAGGGGCGCAGAAGGTGGTGAACTGGGTGCCGAGCTTGCCGCGGCGGGGCCCCTCCACCCAGATGCCCTTGAAGCCGTCAGCGTCGGCGGCGGTGAGCTCCAGCTCGACGGGGCCGGCATTCTCGCGCCGGCCGACGGTGG
The DNA here is from genome assembly GCA_943324725.2 of Bordetella parapertussis. Lineage (GTDB taxonomy): Bacteria > Cyanobacteriota > Cyanobacteriia > PCC-6307 > Cyanobiaceae > Cyanobium. Next base: position 14,222 of record CALPMR020000003.1, read on the forward strand.
CGTGATGGGTGAAGGGCACATGGCTGACGTCGAGCACGTTCTCGAGCAGGGTCAGGGCGTCGTAAGGGAGGTCGCGGAAGGTGTCCTGCACCAGCCACTGCGGATCCTCCAGTTGCGGCACGATCGGCAAAGGTTGCTCCGCAGCCTTGCTCAGGTCGCCGGCAAACACGAACAGCAGCCCCTGGGCTGTGGCGGTCTCGCGCCGCCGGGCACAGCTGCGGGACCGGGAGTGGCTCGTCCCGGCCGCTGCCTGGGGAATGGTCAGGCACTGGCCTTCCCCGTCAAAGGTCCAGCCGTGGTAGGGGCATTCCAGGGCTCCGGCCCCATTGATGCGGCCTTCCGACAGCGGCACCAGTCGATGGGGGCAGACATCCTCGAAGGCACGCCAGGCGCCGCCGGGGCCATCCCACCAGAGCACCAGATCCTGATCCAGCAAGGTGAATGCCTGGGGCCGCTGCCGGTCCAGATCCTTGAGGAAGGCGACGGGATACCAGCGATCCAGCCAACTGGCCGGGGTGGCTGGCCTCGGGGCGCCATCGCGGTCGCTCAACGGTTCTGGGCAGGGGATGGTCATCGGCCGATTCTGCCGTCATGAGTAGACAGGAAGCAGCCGTGTTGGTTGTGATGCCCTATTCCCATCTGCTGGTGCCCAGTGATGGATCGGACCTGTCCCGCCGGGCGATCGACCATGCCGTCAGCCTGGCGGCGGCCCTGGGCGCTCGCATCACCTTTCTGAATGTTGAGGCGATCACGCCGATCCCCCTGGTGGGCCTGGGCGAGAAGCTCGATGTCCAGACCATGGAGTTGCTGCTTGCGGCCAGTCATCGCGAATCCGACAGGATCCTCGAGGAGGCCAGCGTCGCCGCAGCCACAGCGGGAGTGTCAGCTCAGTGCGAGCGGGTGCCTGGCGACATGCCACACCGGGTGATCGTGGACACGGCCCAACGGCTGGGTTGTGATCTGATCCTGATGGCCTCCCATGGCCGCCGCGGGCTGTCCGGTCTGCTGATCGGCAGCGAAACCCAGCGGGTGCTGACCCTGGCCCACTGCCCGGTGCTGGTGTTCCGCTGAGTGCTGTGTTGGCCTCAGAGCCGCCGGTTCTCCGCCCCCTGGACAGATGCCGGACACGGGTGAGAATTGCGGCCACGCCTGTCCATCTGGATCCCCATGGGCCGAGACCGTAACCCCGATCGCATCCCCAGGGCGGGCTATGAGCTGGCCCCCCTTGCCGGACTGTCAAGCCTGCCCCTCAGCGCTGCCCAGCCCTCCCTGGGCAGCGCCCGGCTGCTGAGTGAGTCGACGCTGGGCGCGGTGATGGTCTACGCCGTCTACCAGGCGCTGCTCACGGCCCTGCGCACCGAGGCGATGGTGCGTCGCTCCCAGCTGGATCGCTCCAGCCAGGTTCGGTTGATCGGCCGTAGCGTCTGGGGCTCGATGAAAGATGGCGCCGCCATCGGCCTGGCCCTCAGCCTGCTGCTGCTGGTCTTCCCCTGGCTATCGCTGCCCTTGGGTGTCCTGAGCGTCGTCGGGCTTGGCAAGGCCTCCGTCGACCTCTTCCACGCCTTCTGGGACGGCCTGAACGAACAGCAGAAAAGCGAACTCCACGATGCCGCCTACGCCGCCGGCGTCAATCTGCATCGGCTGCTGCAGGGACCGGCCCAGGTCCGCTTCGAAGCCTGAGCTCTGGCTGGCCCTGGCCGCTTCAGACAGGCCCAAAAAATCCCTTCGACCAGAGCCAAACGCCCACCAGGGCCACAGGGCCGAGAAAGGCAGCGAAGATCTGCAGTCGAACCCAGCGATCGCTACGGGGGGACGGAGGAGAGTTGCGGGTCAAGGGCAGGGCCGGATCAGGGAACGGCCGCAGGGCGGCACCGATGGGTGAATCTACTCAAGGCGATGATCTGGAGCTGCAAACCACCGGCACTCCGGCGTCCATCGCTGGCCTGCAAGCTCCGGCGACGGGATCAATCCGGATCGAATCTCCCGGCATGTTGTGCAGTGGTGCTGGATGGTTTGTAGCGAACGCGCCTGCCTGAGGGCAGGCGGTGACACATGGAGGTGGGTGGTTGATGTTCTGGACAACATTCGCTCTCCAAGCACCGCTGTCTCAGTCCACCATCAGAGCGCGGCTTGTTTGCAATGGATCCTGCTCAATGGCGCCATCAACATGGCTGGGGCCCGGTCGCGCTGCCCCCAGCCCCTGGCCAGTCCGGCTGGATTGCCCTGGCCCGGCCCTTGCTCAACGGTGAGTTGGCCTGGGCTCGGCAGCGCTGCAACCAGGATTGGATCAGGCTTTGCGCTGATGTCCATCCTGGCGCCGCCAGCTCGTCAGCGCAGCCGCAGCCTCGGCTCGGCGCAAATGCAACTGCCTGGCCCCATGGATGTCCTCGAGGGTGATGCGGTACTGCAGTCGACGGGCCGCCAGCACCAGTTCTGAACGAGAACGGCAATGGCGCAAGGCACGGCGTAAGCCGCCATCACGCTCGGCCGTCTCGACGAGGCGCTCCAGTTCACTCCAGGTCATCGGTGTCTCCGCAACACTGCACCAGACTGGCAAGACCACGCCATTCAGGCCACCAATGTTGACGGACTCGGCGTCACCTAGCCTGGTAGCAGGCGATTGAGACGATCCTTGCCAGCAATGATCATCGACCCGAGGCGGCGGCAATTGTGGATCAGGGCCTTGATCCTGAGTGTGATCGCCATCGTTCTCAATCTGTTTCGACTGGATATTTTCTTCGGCTTCGAATTATTGCTGGGCTCCAGTCTTGGTGTTTTGGCTCTGTTGCTGCTTGGTGATATTGGCTTGGTGGTAGGGATCAGTGCCAGCGTCATTAGCTGGAAGGTCTGGGGTTATCCCTGGTGCGCCTTGACTGTGATCATTGAACTGCTCTGGTTGCGGTCTTATCTGCAGTTATTTGGCGATACGGCTAACAACCGTGTCAACGGCCGAATTATTCTTGCTGATGTTCTCTATTGGGTTGTCGTTGGCATTCCGATGGTGCTGCTCTTGTTTGGGCTAGCCATCAATCTTGACCCTGGCAACATGCTGCTGCTGGCCATCAAGCAATCTCTCAACGGTGTCATCAATACCACGATCGGCTTCAGCCTTTTTCTGATTTTCAGAATTGTGCGGACATTGAATGATCGCTCCAAAGCGATTCCTATTCATGGGCTGGTTACAGCCCTCATTATGATCTCCATGATCGCGCCAAGTCTGATCATCCTGACGATGGTTTCCAGCCAATTGGTGCAGGCTGCCGAGCAGGGTGAGATGGAACGTCTGCAAATGGTTGCCAAAGGGGTGGCAACAGCGTCGGAAGATGAGCTGCAGAAGCTTGCCGATTCCCTGCATGACAGCGGCAACATGATTGAATTTGAGCGGATTAAATCAACAGCTCTACCCCAGCGCTTTCAATCAAGCCCAGGACTTTTCAGAACCCTATCGCAAAGATACAAGCCGAATAATGATAAAATAGTTAATGTAAGGGGTCTTGAATTGCTCTCGACGGCTCAGTCATCGTCCCAGCTCAATCGTCTGATTAACAGCTATTGGAGGTTCGATCTGGCCAGGGCCAGTTTAGGCGAAGACTTCTACCTTGGCAAAGCGGATGGAAATGTCAACGTCATTGCGATCAGACCCGCCAGGGAACTGATTCAAAAACTCCAGCTTCAGAGTACGCGAATTATCAGCATTTTAGCCTGGAGCTTGTTGTTTGCTGTGATCATCAGTGAAATGCTGGCGCAGGAGGTTTCGAAGCAGTTCAGTCTGTCCTACCTTCGTGGTGCGGCGGAAGCGGAGCCCGAGCCTGGTTCTGAGAGGATGGGTTTGCAAAGGTCTAAATCCTCCAGGTTGAAACCGTTGAGGCCAGGCTTTATCCTGGACCTCAATCAAATCATTGCTTTGTTCAATCAACGTAGCGACTTGATCAATAGCTTGCAGGATGATTTGCAGCACACCAGGATCCGGCTCAAGAGCTCCAGAGAGGAGGTTGACGTCCTTAACACCACTGATCCGCTGACCGGTTGTTTCAACCGTCATGAACTCTACCGCCGCTTGGACTTTGAGCTGCAGCGCAGCAATCGTGACCATAGCGACCTGAGTTGTGTTTGCTTCGAAGTTGATCACTACAATCAGATCCGCGAAAGTTATGGCCAGTCGATGGTCGAAAAGGTCTTGATTGATTTGGTTGCAGATATACAGGCTCGATCCAGAACCACTGATTGCCTCTGTAGGAGTGGTGAATCTGAATTCAGCCTGGTGCTGCCCATGTGCACCGTGGAATCGGCCGAATTACTTGCTCAGAAGTTTCTCGAGGCGGTCGAAACACGGGTGATCACACTTGATGATCAACAGATCAGTGTCACGATCAGTGTGGGTATCTCCTGTCTGAGAGCAGGTAATGACGACAGCGAAGCATTGATTAATCGAGCCGAAAACGCCCTCTACCGAGCCAAGGTTGAAGGGCGTAATCGCATCGTGACAAGCTGAAGCTAGTCTATGTAACCGGTTTTTCAGCTGTTGCTGTTGCCGAATGCCACCTGACAGGCCGCATTCAGCAGCTCTGCTTCAGCTGAGCTGGCTGGTTGAACACCATTGAGAAGCCCACTTTGGCAATCAGCCGTCAGCTGATAGGTGGAGCCATCAACACTGACATTGAACTGCACGCTGTTGCTGCCTATCGGTTGCACCGTGCCATACAACAGCTGATAGGTGCTGTTGGGCACAATGATCATCGTTTGTTGGTTGTTGATGGCGTTATCGACAGCCTCATTGATGATCGCGGCAGTGGCCAATGTGCCGATCCCCCACAATGCTGCCCGGGTTCCCCACCAGCCCCAGGTGGGAGTCGCCCAACCGCCATACCAGCCGTAGTTCCAGGGGCGGGCGTAGCCCCAGCCTGGACGGGCCCAGCCGGGACGGAGATTGACGTTATTGATGTTGACCGTGCGATTCCAGTTGCGCTCAACGTTGCGGTTGAAATTCTGGTTCAAGTTGCGATCACCCAGATTGCGATCACCCAGATTGCGATTGCCGAGGTTCTGATTGCCCAGGTTGCGATCGCCCAGGTTGGTGCCAGTGCCGCCGCGATTGCCGCGGAAGGAGCCACTGCCGGAACCCTGCAGCGGTTGACGATTGCCATCGATCGAACCGGAGCGATCAAAGCTGCCCCGATCGATACCTCCGCCCGCGCGGCGGTCCAGAGACGGTGCTCCACCGGCCCTGGAGCCCCGGGAATTGCTGCTCCAGCCACCTTCAGGGCGACTGGCCCCCCGATTCAGGCCACCACCACCGGCAGTGCTGAAGCCGGTTCGGGCGCCACCACCGCCACCGCCACCGCCACGGTTGCCGCCGCGGTTGCCGCCACCGCCACCGCCACCACCGCGACCGCCACCCCCACCGCGGGCGATGAGGTTGTTCGCCTCCGGGGCAACCGTCTGGCTGGTTGGACGCCATGCCGCCCCAGCCGGAAAGGCCGGCAGAGCCACGAGCCCCGCCAGCAACAGGACAAGACCGGAATGTGTTTTCATCGTTTCACCACGTCGCAACCGGCGTCATAGCAACTGGCGTCAAGGCGGCCATCGGCGCCGAAATGCACCATCACCAGATCTCGGCCAGCCATCCTGGTGGGGTTGTCCTGTCGAACACTGTTGAGGTAGTTGGGGTTGATGACACAGAGCTCCTGATCGTTGAAGCAGACCGTGTTCGTGGAGAAGCGACCGGAGGCATTGCGCAGCGACACCCAGCTCCTGGTCTCAGGTTTCCAGAGCGTCATCGTCAATGGCTCATCCGTGATCCGCACCGTTTTGATCGTCTGGCCGATGTGATGGCGATAGCGGGTGCTCTTGCCTTCATTCAACGCCTCGACCATGCAGTTGACCGCAGCTGAACTCGCCTGAATGCACTGGGTTTCGAGCTTGTAGAGCAACACCTCGGCACTGCGCCCGGGCGTTGCAGTCATCAACGCCGCTGTCAGCCAGCCGGCAAGGAGGACTGGCCTGATGGCGCCGCTGGCCATGGTCTGGACCGCGCCGCTGATCCAGGGAGAACCAAGGCGGGTGCTCAGGTGTCGGTTCCAGTGACCGAGCAGATCGTGGCGAGCGTGCTTCAGGTTCGCGCCCTGAGAAACCGGTGGCTGCTGCATGACATGGGGGGTAGAGACGATGTCTCCAAAGAGAGCAGGAGATGGCTGAAGCATGTCAATGCCATGTCGTTGATGTCAGCCTGGATGGCTGCAGGCGACACATTTCGCGATGGAAGCTTCAGCCGTCGCTCGCCGGGGAGTCGGCGATGCGCACCATGCAGCGAAAGCCCAGATGGCACGTGCTGGTGTCAATCCCCTGGGCCATGCGCCCCGCGGGGCGATAACGACGGCAATAACTGGGTGCGCACAGAAAGGAGCCGCCCTTGACCACCTTGCGTGGCACCATCCCGTGCTGGGAGCTCGGATCGATGCTGTCCTGCTGCGTTCCGCCGCGGGGATCGGGGCCACTGCAGCAACTCCCGTCTGCCTTGTTGGAGCCGATTCGGGAGCTGTGCTCCTGATACCAGTCATCGGTCCACTCCCAGACATTGCCGATCATGTCGACCAGGCCGTAGCCATTGGCGGGATAGGCGGCGACGGGTGAGGTGCGCTCCCAGCCATCCAGCTGCGTGTTGTGATGGGGGAAGTCGCCTTGAAAGGTGTTGGCCAGCATCCGGCCCGCCGGATGAAGTTCATCTCCCCAGGCAAATTCCGTCGCCTCCAGTCCTCCGCGGGCGGCCCGTTCCCATTCCGCCTCCGTGGGCAGCTGTTTGCCCGCCCAGGCGGCGTAGGCCCGCGCATCGCTGTGGCTGATGTGGACGACAGGATGCTGATCCCGCCCCTTGATCGAACTGCCTGGCCCCTCCGGATGGCGCCAGTTCGCCCCCGGGATGTACTGCCACCAGCTGTAGTGATCGTCCAGGGCCACCGCCTGAGCGGGGGGCACGAACACGATCGAACTTGGCGCCAGCAACTCCGGCAGCGCCTCCGGGTAGGCGGCGGGATCCGCCGGCAGCTCGGCCAGGGTGAGGTGGCCGCTGGCTTTGACGAACTTGCGGAACTGAGCGTTGGTGACCGGCGCCCGATCGATCCAGAAGCCGGAGACCTCGACCCGATGGGCTGGAGCTTCCTCCGGGTAGTGGTGATCCGAACCCATCTGGAAGCCACCGTCAGGGATCCAGACCATGTCGCGACCGGGGGGCCTGCCGGGGGGGCGTCCCCCCCGGCTACCGGCTTCGACGGGGCGGGGTGAAGGGGCCATCGCCTCAGTCTGCCGGGGCGGCGGAGCTCATGCCCCGCCGCTGGCGGCCTGGGTCATGTGCTCGATCACATCCTGCACCGAGAAGCTGGCGGGTTTCTGGCGGGGCGGATAGTCGACGAAGGAGGCGAGGAACTGGGCCACATAGGTCTGGGCCGGCACCAGCAGGAAGACGTGGTCGAACATCCAGTCCCAGTAGGTGTTGGAGGTGATGTCGGCCCGCTCGTAAGGATCGGTGAGCAGGTTGAAGATCTTCGGCACCCGCAGCTTCACGAACGGCTCCGCCCAGATCTGACAGGTGCCGGCTTGACGCTGCTCCATGAACACGAACTTCCAGTTGTCGTAGCGCAGCCCCACCAGATCGCCGTCATCGGAGAAGTAGAAGAACTCCACCCGCGGGCTCTTGTCAGTTTTGCCCGTCCAGTAGTCGAGCATGTTGTAGCCATCGAGATGCACCTTGAAGGTCTTGTCACCCACCTGGTGACCCTGCAGCAGCTTCTGCTTGATCTCCGGTTCACCGGCGGCCGCCACCAGGGTGGGCAGCCAGTCGAGATGGCTGACGATGCCGCTGATCACACTGCCCGGCGCGATGTGGCCCGGCCAGCGCACCAGGGCGGGTACCCGGAAGGCCCCTTCCCAGTTGGTGTTCTTCTCGCTGCGGAACGGGGTCATGCCGGCATCGGGCCAGCTGTTCAGGTGCGGACCGTTGTCGGTGCCGTACATCACGATCGTGTTGTCCGTGATGCCCAGCTCATCGAGTAGGTCGAGCATCTCGCCGATGCAGTCGTCGTGATAGAGCATCACGTCGTGGTATTCCGACTGCCAGCGACCACTGCGGCCGACGTCCTGGGGCCGGGCGTAGGTGCGGAAGTGCATGTGGGTGGTGTTGAACCATACGAAGAAGGGCTCACCCGAGGCCACTGCGTCGCGGATGAAGCGTTTGGCCTCGACCATGAACTCGTCGTCGGCGGTCTCCATCCGTTTGCGGGTCAGCGGGCCGGTGTTCTCGATCCGCTGGCTGCCATCGCCGTTGGCCCAGCAGTGCAACACGCCGCGAGGACCGAAACGCTCGCGGAAATGGGGGAAATCCTCAGGCTGGGGGTAGTCGCGAAGTTCCGGCTCCTCCTCGGCGTTGAGGTGGTAGAGGTTGCCGAAGAACTCATCGAAGCCGTGCATCGTCGGCAGATGCTCATCGCGATCGCCGAAGTGGTTCTTGCCGAACTGGCCGGTGCGATAGCCCAGCGGCTTGAGCAGCTCAGCGATGGTTGGATCTTCGGCTTTGTAGCCGAGCTCGGCACCGGGCAGGCCCACTTTGCTCAGGCCGGTGCGCACCACGCACTGGCCGCTCATGAAAGCGGCACGGCCGGCGGTGCAGCTCTGCTCGGCGTAGTAATGAATGAACTTGGCACCCTCGCTGGCGACGCGGTCGATGTTGGGGGTCTGATACCCCATCAGGCCATGGCTGTAGCAGCTGAGATTGCTCTGGCCGATGTCATCGCCCCAGAGGATCAGGATGTTCGGTTGGCTGTTCGGCATCGGAAGCGGCGCGGTGGCGAAGCGTGCGGGCAGGAAAGGTAGCCAGGTCGGCAACGAAGCGCTGTGGCTCGTGTACGGCCCTGGATCCCGGCATGGGCAGGCACAACTGGGGCAGTGATCGGCAGGCGATCACCAACCCAGACGGGACTGCCGATACGCCTGAATTCTGGTCGGCCCGGCGCTGGCACAACCTGCAGAAAATGCAAACATTCCAGAGCGGCCCCCCACCTGAGAACCCGGCTCTGATCAGGAGGCAGACCCATGTCGGTCGCTGTGCTGCCGGCGTTGTTGCGTCATCAGGAAGGGAATCGAGACGATCACCGTCACCAGCACGTAACTGAGGATCGCCAGCTTCACCGCCGGAATGCCCGGGGCGTGGCTGGAGGCAAACAGCAGGGCCAGGCCTGGATTGCGCATCGAGGTGACCAGCGCCGTGGTGGTGCTCTCCGCCGGGTCAGGACCAGCCAGCAACCAGCCGATCGCCAGGCAGAGCATCACCAGCACGGCCATCAGCGGCAGGGCGATCAGGTTGCCGGCCAGAAACGAGCCCAGTGCCGGCAGCGTCAAACCCAGGATCACCAGCACCAACAGCAGCAGCAGCCCATTGGCCAGCTTCTCCAGAGGTCCGACCAACCGGGCTGCCAGGGCGGGGAGCCAGCGGCGCAGTCCCAGACCCAGCAGCAGGGGCAACACCTGGGCCACCAGCACCTGCAACGCCACATCGGCATGGGCCAGATCCCAGCCGCTGACGCTGAACACCTGCCGGAACAGATCCGCCATCAGCGGAATCGTGAGGATCGCGGCGATCGCCGCCAGCACCTGCAGCAGGGCCGCCATCTCGCGATCGCCTCCCTTCCTGCCGGCCTTGTGCAGGGTCAGCGGCGCACTGGGCGACAGGGCCATCAGGGCGATGGCGTAGCGCACCGGCGGCGCCACAGGCAGCACCAGGCTGAGCTTGATCAGCAGCAAGGCCCCCAGAGGCACCAGCAGGCAGCTGCCGACCAGCACCCGTACCAACAGGGCGGGACGCTGCCGCCATTGCTGCAGCGCCGTGCCCTGCAGGCCCAGGCCCAGGGCGAACATCAACGCGAACAGGGTGACTTTGATCAGAAGCTGAACCATGGCGACAGCAGCGAATCGGGCTGAAACGGGAATGGGACAAGGCGATAGCGGGGTGGCTCAGGCGGCTATGGCCCCGGCCAGCAGCAACACCAGGGCGAGGATGCCGATCAGGGCGATGCTGATGGCTGTCGCCAGGGCGATCGAGGGTTCTTCGCGGTAGACGAAGTCTTCGCGTCGCAGGCGCCGCAGTATCTGGCGGTGCTGCACCGTGGCCGCCAGCATCGCCAGGATGCCGGTCAGCACAAAGCCCACCGCCACCAGCCGCACACTCCATTCGGCATGGCCGTGGTTGTTGAGGCGACCGGCATTGATGGCGGCGATGATCTTGTCGAGGCCGAAACCGAAGCTGATCAGCGACAGACAGGTGCGGATCCAGGCCATCAGGGTGCGTTCCGCCGCCGCCCGGTTGCGTTCCTTGGCCAGCTGATCGGTGAGGTTCATGGTTTATGAGGGGGGCAGAAAGTCTGTGGTCGGTGCCGGGACGGTGCGCCGATCCCGTGCTTCCTCGGCGCTGATGTCCCGGCCCAGGAAGACATTGAGAAAGGTGCGGATCACGGCGACCACCGCCAGCTGGACCAGATGCTGACCCGAGGGGTTGATGGTGGTGAAGACGATGTCGGCGCCGAGCTGAAACTCAAGGGCCAGGGCCAGCCAGCTGCCGAAGCTGACCCGGGCGCTGTTGGAGGGCCGCCGTGGCAGGCGGCGACGGCAGCCGGCCAGAGTCCCCCTGGCCGTGGCCAGCAGGCCGACCAGCACGGTCAGCACCGACAGACATTCCAACAGCAGCCTTGTCGCCGTGGCCAGTGGCACCAGCAGCTGCTCGACGAGCTCGGCAAAGGTCATGGGGAACGATCGGGAGAGGGGCGGCGAGGCGACAATCGGCTGGGCGCGAACCGGCTGGCCAGCCAGCCCGGCAACACCACGGCGGCGACAAGAATCGTCAGAGAGGTGCTGAGCCGACTGGAGAAGGTGCGGGCCCGATCCAGCCCCGAATGCACGAAGACGATCATCACGAGCATGGCGAAGATGCCGGTGGTCAGGGCACTGATCGAGCGCAGCACATCGCGGGGAGGGCGACGGTCGGCGCGGCTGGCATTGGCCCCCAGCACCAGTCCACCGACGAGCCCCGCCAGGGCCAGCATGGCCAGCATCGTGGCCCTCTGGCCGAGATTGGCCTCGGGAACGGTGTCGAGCGCCTTGCGCGAGAGCACGATCGCCGTGCCGACGACCGCTCCGCCCACACCCCCCAGTGCCGACGCCAGCAGCGGTGCCCGGAGTTGCAGGCGACCGCTGCAGGAGGCCCCCCCGGCCAGGGCCAGGGAGCTGAGCAGGGTGGAGGGAATGATCGCCAGATGACTGGTGCAGGCGTAGGCCAGCAGGCTGGCCAGAGCGCAGGCCACCAGCACCCAGGGGCGACGCCAGAAGTGTTGGAGCTGGGGCCGGGGCGACGGGCGGCTTGTGGAAGGCGGGCTCATTCTCCTTTCAGGCTGCCTGGCCCCGGCCTCGGCGATTGCCTCGCTGGCGATTGCATCGCAAGCAAGGACTCCGCTTGTGAGGACATCGCAATCGAAACCGCAGGATTGCGGAGGCGTCGCGCAGGGTTCAGGCTTACGGTCATGGCTGCCCGATTCTTCTCTTCATGACTGTGGTCGACCCTCCGATCGCCGTAGTCAACCGCTGTGCCGTGGCGGTGACCCCAAGGCAGCCGATGGTGGACTGGACCCGCCCCTTCTGGACACCGCAGGAACGCCAGAATCCTGTGGGCGAAAGCAGCCTCTACCTCATCTCCACCTACGACAACGAGTCGCAGGCGTTGGCCTGCCTGCAGGGGTGCTACGGGGCGATCTTCGCAGCCGAGCTCAGCCTCTGGTGCCGCGATCAGGAGCTGTGGCCCCGATCGCGCAATTTTGAGTTGTTTCTGTCCTGGTTTTCGCTTCACTTTCATCACCTGGTTGAGGATCTTGGCAGCGAACCGCTGGGTTGTCTTGAGGTGAACTCCAGTTTCGAAGACAGGTTGCGAGATGTGCTCAGCTGAGCAACAACCAGAGTCACCATGCGCTTTCAGATCCGCCACAGCCTCACCTACCGCTACGAGCGGCCCGTGTTCCTGGAACCGATGACGGTGCGGCTGTCGCCGCGTCGCGACGTCAGCCAGCGGTTGATCAGCCATCAGTTGAAGGTGCTGGCACCAGCAAGCGGCGCCTGTGAGGTGGTGGAGGCCGATGGCAACGACGCCTGGGTGCTGTGGTTTGACGATCAACGCGATCAACTTGAGCTGGCCGTGGCGATGGAGGTGGAAACCCTGCGCCACAACCCCTTCGACTGGATTCTCACGGGCGCCGGCCAGCAATGCCTGCCAGTGCAGTACAGCGAGGCCGAACGACTCTCCCTGGGGCCTTGCCTGGCCGCTGCCCATCCGCCGATCGCCGCCGTGGTGAGCGACTGGGCTGCCAGCCTGGCCCGGGAGGTGGAGGGAGACAGCCTCGCCTTTCTGATGAAGCTGGCGGACACGATTCACCGGGACTTCCACCACATCGGCCGCCTGGAAGGGGATCCGATGACGGCGGCCGAAACCCTCGACAACCGCCAGGGGGCCTGCCGTGACACCGCCATGTTGTACCTCGAAGCCTGCCGCTCCCAGGGGCTGGCGGCCCGCTTCGTCAGCGGCTACTCGATGCACCACCCACCGGAGGTGACCGAGCACGAGCTGCATGCCTGGGCCGAGGTGTACCTGAGCGGCGGCGGTTGGCGCGGCTACGACCCCAGCCTGGGGCTGGCGGTGGCCGATGGTCATCTGGTGCTGGCGGCCGCCCCGGACCATCGCCTGGCGGCCGCCGTCAGCGGCAGTTATCGGGGCACGGGCGTGAGCTCGAGCCTCGGCTACGCCATCGACCTGCAGGTCAGAAAAAGAACTTGAGACCAATTTCAACGCCATCCTGATCGGAGCTGATGCCCCGTTGGTTGCGACCGCTCTGGCCGTTGTTCCAGTCCATGCCCTGATAGCGCCAGGAGATGTTGAGATCGGTGTTGTTGCCCAGCGCGTAGCCCAGACCCAGCTGGGCATTGCCCGAGAGCTTCTCAGCCTCGCCACTGCCGTAGCCACCGACATCGGCACGGCCGAACAGCCGCAGCCGCGGTGCCAGGAAGACTGTGGCCTGGGTGCCCAGCAGCGCCTGCACCCAGGTGTGGCTGAGCTCCCGGCTCACCTGGCGCTCGAAGCGCAGCACGTTGAGGGTGGTGGTCACGCCGAAGTTGGTGTCAATGATGCGAACGCCGGCGTAGGGAATGACGCTGAACTCTCCTGCCCTCCCCCGGGCTGATTCGCGGGCCCCGAAGCGATAGCGCAGGGCCAGATCAGCCACCGTGGCGTTGAAGGCGGTGTTCGCCTTCAGGCGCACCAGCCCCCGCGGACCGCTGCGCGAGGCGATCGTGCCGAGTCGGTCGTAGCGCACATCGCCGAGCACACCAAGGCGCCCATATTCCAGTGAAGCCCGGGCCGAACTGGCCCATTTCAGCTTGCTCAGCAGGGTGCCCAGGCCCACATCGAAGCTGGTGGAGCGCTGGCCGATCTCCAGCCCCGTCTCGGTGCGCAGGGGCAGAAAGCCGTAGAGCTCGAAGCTGCCGGCCCAGGGGCTGCCGGGCCCGGCAGCCGGGCCTGGCGCTGGGGCTGCCGTCAGCAAGCCCGATGCTGGTGCTGGGTCGGGCAGTGATGGCTCTGGTGCTGTGGCGGATCCCGGGGTTGATGGTTGTGGGACTGGGGCTGCCGCCGAATCAGGGGACTGGGTGAGGGGGGCGGCGGCGATCCGCTGGGCGACTGGATCATCGACGGCTGCATGACCAAGCCGTGATGCCGACAAAACTGGTGCGGCCTGTGTTGCCGGGACGACAGCCACTTGTGGTGCATGAACCCAACTCGTGGTCACAGGTAGCCCGGTTGCAGCTGGATCGGCCTGAGCTGGGCTCACTCCAGCCAGCACAAGCAGGGCCAGGGAGCAGGAGCCCAGGGGGCAATACGTCAAGGAGCAGGAGCGTTCAGAAGACAACACGATCGCGATTCGGGCAGGGTTGAGACAAGGTTGCAGAGCGTCGTCGGTGGGGGACGTCTGCCATGGTTCGGTCGGGAGTGGGGGTGGAGCTCAAGGGGCCTGAAGCCCTTGGAGAAGTGTCGGCTAGGGGGCGGTGGCTGCTGTGACAGTTGCTGTTGATGGAGTGGGAGTTGAGGTGGTACTGGTTGGATGGAGCTCTGGTCCACGGGGGGATCTGTGGCCAGCGGAGTGTCCGCCACTCGGTGCCGTGTCGTGATCTCCTCGTTCCCCGGCAGCAAACCATGTTCTGCCCGAGGCGCCAAGGTCATGACGCGCAATTGTTCCGCCCGGAGCGGCCCACCCGTGCAACGTTGGCCGAAATGGCTGGCCCAGCTGCCGGCGCAGGGCTGGAGCGGATGCTCTGCCATGCAACCGATCTGAACGCCTGCTCCCAGGCCTGGCCAGGCAGATGCCGTCCTCGAAAGCATCCATCTCACAGTTGGACATGGCTGGGATGTCCCCTGGGAGTTGCCACGGATCCCACCTACCGATTCGATGATGGAGAACTTGCCTGTCAGCACCACGGTGATCGCTGTGCGCCGCAAGGGCATCCGCGATGGCAATCCACCTACAGACTGTCCATCAATGATCAAACCCCAGTGCCAAGGCTGGCTGAGCTATCAAGACTGCCCCCAATGGTTGGAGCAGAGGTTGATGTTGCTCTGGCCGCCGCAGATACTGGGTGCTGATTGCGTGGCTGTCGTCGTTTGGATTGACGTTCAGCTATGAGCAGGGCCTGTAACTGACCCATCACCTCGACATTTGTGTCTGCATGGTTGCATCGTTCCTCAGGATCGGCTGAGAGATTGTGCAGCTCAAAGGCGAGACTATCCACGGAAATCACCTTCTCAATTTCCATGCCGTATTGTTCGTAATAGTGGTTGAGCTTCCATATCTCTCCGGCGCCACCGGGGCCGGTTGGCAGCGTGGTGATCACCGACTCGATGTTCGACGGCTGTTGGACGGCCTCATAGGGTTGCCCTGTGAAAAGATTGATCTGATGGGAACCACGGCTCACATCGTCTTCAGTCATGAAATAAATTGGCTTGGCCACTTCGGCCTCTGATGCCTGACCGGTGAGCAGAGCACTGAGATCACGGCCGGGCAGGGGTTGAACTTCGCTGTGGGTCGCCTGAATGAGCGCGGCCGCCTCATTCACATCGATATCGGCCAGACCCAACAGCGTGGGAAGTAGGTCGACGTGGCTCGTGGGGATACTGATGCCCCCCGAACGGGGCACGATTCCAGGACCGTTCACCAGCAAGGGAACATGGATGGCCTCGTCAAAGGCGCTATACCACTTCTGCTGGAGACCGCCATGGGCACCGAGCAGATCACCATGGTCTGAGGTGAACACGATGATCGTGTTCTCGGCCAGGCCGGAAGCTTCCAGGGCATCGAGGATTCGGGCGATGGCCTGATCCACCAGTTTGTGCAGGTAGTAATAGAGGCGGCGGTAGGCGACATCAGCCGGTTGGGCCGTCACCATCTGCGGCCAGGTCGCCTTGAACTGCTCCTGGCAGGCCGGGCGACCAGCGAAGGAATCGGCCTGGGAGGGGGGCTCCCCAATGACGGGGACCGTGTCGTCGGAGGCGTTGAAGCCAAGCAGCTTCTCGTAGAGGCCACCGGCAAAGGTGATGTCGTGCGGGTTCACCAACGAGGCCACAGCCAGCCAGGGCTGATCACTGCCCTCTTTGTTGAGCTCGCCGAACAAGTCGGCCACCTGATCGGCGTAGACGCTGTCGCGCACCGAGCCGCTGTCCGCCTTGGCTGCCCCATGGGGTTCCCGCCCGATCCAGCCACTGAAGCCGAAAGGATCGAGCTGGTCCGCCTTTTGGTAGGCCTCAACGCCCGATGAGATCACCGCGCCGTTGTCATCAGAGGCCTTGAGTCCCTCGTGACTGCCTGGGGTGGGCAGGTCGGCGTAGGAAATGTGCCACTTGCCGCGGTAGTGGGTGCGGTAGCCACCGGCTCGAAACCAGTCGCCCAGTGTTGGCACGCCGGCGGGATCCAGCCAGCGCATCGCCGGGTCGTTGTGGGGCTTGGCCAGGCCATCGGTCTTGGTTACCCCGTGCAGGGAGGGGTATTGACCGGTGAACAGGGTGGCCCGGCTGGGCAAGCAGGCAGTGGAGCCGGCGTAGTGATGGTGCAGCTCAAGCCCAACGGAGCGGAGTCGCTCCCGCGCCGGCAGTTGAGTCCGCCGGAATGCCGCCAACTCCTGGCCCTCATCGGGCGGTGCATAGCGCTCCTGGGGCATTTCCGTCACGCTGACTTGAGGGGAGCCAATCTGAGCGGAGCCAATTTGAGCTATGCCGACCTTCGTGGATCCGACCTGCGGGGCGCACTAACTGAGGGGGCACAAACTAATGGTACGGACCTGCAGGATGCTTCTCTTGCTGGCACCAGCCTCGCCGCATTAATTGATTGATCATACAGGCAAGTGAAAACCATAGCAAACCTGTTTATTGTCTTATCCAGTTCGGGCTGAGGTAAACGGCATAGACACAAGGGTTCATAACGCCAATTCATGCCACATTGCCAATCTTGGCAAGGCTGTTTGGCGAGAGCGAATTATGGGAAGGCTTGAGCTGAGTTCTGCATGCCGTCAAACTTCCTCAGACACAGAATGCCCCAGGCGGCTAGCAGCAGTTCTGCAACGGTATAAGCAATAAGAACTGGGCTTGGCCAGCCATCGAGCAGCACGTCCAGCAGCCTTCCGGCTGCCAAGCCAGACATGAAAACAATCTCGCTGATTAAAGCCGTGTGCATCATGGGACCGCCACGAATTGCCCAATCAGCTACAGTATAATTGTCGCAAGGTATAGCCCCATGATTGCCCTAAGCACATGAACTGTGTCGCCCGTTACGGGATAAAATTGAAAGAGCTTAGGCAAGATCAGATTAGGATCGAGGCCATAGCTCATCGAAATCGGCAACAGCCCGGCTGCAGAAAAAATGAGATAAACGCGACTTAACTTTATGATTTGCCGAAAAGCTTTCAGGAAAAACGGTTTTGCGCGAACAAATTAGTATCTTTGACGCATGCTAGCAAATCAGCCGGGGCTGTACTGAGGAGATCAGGCGAGAAAGAGCACCTGTGCTCATCAGTAGTCGGCAAATCGAAAACTGTCTTGTGTGTATCCCCTTGGCGGGAAAGATTACGCATCTCGATTCTTTCCATTTCAACCACCAAGGGGGCTTGTGAAACTGATCGTTGCGTGCTTGCACCGAGGCTGTCAAGGCTGATATCCGCAGGGTGTCTCCTGCCGAGCTTCTACTTCTTACGGCAGTAACCACCGCCCACATTCATCCACCCCGATGGGCAGGCTTCGCCATTGGTGGGTATCAACGTGTAGTTGGCCAGCCCCATGGTGCTGCACTTGCCGTTGAGTGTGTCCACATAGCCGAGGGGGCAGATGTTGCCAATCTTGGGCACTTGACGCTGGGCGTGGGCGGGTTGGCTGACCAAGGAAGTGCTCAGGCCAGCGGCGGTGAGCAGAGTGACCGCCCGCAGCAGATGGGGAATCAAGTAACGCATGGATGGCTGGCTTGCGAGCAACACAGATATGATTTTACCAGGGTGAACATCAACGCGAACAGACTGACATTGATCAGAAGCTGAACCATGGCGACAAAGCGGATCGGGCCGAAAATGGGAACGGGACAAGGCGAGCGCGGTTCGGTTCAAGCGGCCAAGGCCCCGGCTAGCAGTAACACCAGAGCGAGGATGCCGATCAGGGCGATGAGCACGGCGGTGGCCAGAGCGATTGAGGGCTCCTCGCGGTAGACGAAGTCATCGCTCCGCAGGCGCCGCAGAATCTTTCGGTGCTGTGCCGTGGCCGCCATCATCGCCAGGATGCCGGTGAGTACGAAGGCCACGGCCACCAGCCGCACACTCAGTTGGGCGTGGCCCTGATTCTGCAGGTTACTGGCATTAATCGCGGCGATGATCTTGTCCAGCCCGAAGCCGAAGCTGATCAGCGCCAGACAGGTACGGATCCAGGCCATCAGCGTGCGCTCCGCTGCCGCCCGGTTGCGTTCCTTGGCCAGTTGATCAGTGAGGTTCATGGTTTGAGAGGCGGGGGTAGAAGGTCGGTGGCCGGTGCCGGGACGGTGCATCGATCCCATGCTTCCGGCGCTGATGTCCCGGCCCAGGACGACATTGAGAACGGTACGGATCACCACGACCCCCACCAGATCCCCAGGCTCGGGGAGGTGCCCGAATCCAGGACGCTCAGGTTGACGGGAGAGCCCTGACATGGCGGCCATGCCGTTGCCCGATCTTCCCCAGCCGTTCCAGGCGACCTCCGGCTGCACGTCGTTGCACCAGTTGAAGTAGACGGTGCCCGACCGGGCCTCTTCAAGGATGCGTTCCTGCAGTGCAGAATGATGGGTGAAGACCGATGTCGTCAACCCGAACAGCGGGTGATTGATCATGATCAGGGCTTCGTCATCATCGGCGACCACGACCACCGGGAGAACTGGACCGAACGTCTCCTCGCCGGCAACGGAGCCAGTGAAGACGATGTGGTCGATGGAGGATTCGAGAACGTCGCGGTTTGACGTCGGAATGTCTATGGATAAATGCTGGCACAAGCCGTTGATAATGCCCATGCAATTGAAGATGCGCTGGAAAAGCTCTCCGACTGAGGGGGCATTTTCGTGCTTGAGGACGTTTGCATTGCCCGCGAGTAGTGCTGGACCGATGCTGTTGAGCGCGGTGAAGAAGGGGTCCAAGGCGCTATGGTGTAGATAACGCCCTTCGGGACGCGCCGGATGCGAAACTCCATATCTTTCCCTTCAGCGGAAATGTTTCCTTCACGCAGCGCATCCTCCGCGAGGTCGACCAACCGGCGGAGCTTGGCCACTCCAGCGGCCAGCTCCTGGCTCGCCTGGCTGACGGGCTTGAACATCTCGTCGGAGATACGTGAAGAGTAGAGATCCAAGTTGGGTTCGATGGAGTCAAGCGCTTGCAAAAAAGCCTTTGCCGCATCTCAAGAGGGATCTTCGCCCACGCCTGCTGCGCGGCGAGGCCATCCATGATCTTGGCGTTGGCGGATTGGAACGTTTCCAGCTCCTGTTCAGTGATCACTGCGCCGGTGTAGGGAGTTTTCAAATCCTTGACCATGACCCCATAGCCCGATATGCGGATTTTCTGGGGATGGCTGCGGCCATGGGAAAGGGTTGTGCGTTACTTCGTGATGAGATTTGTAGGGTCAGCTACTCGAGCGTCACCAGGTGAGGGAGGTCAAGCAGCAGGAGCTCGAAGCCGAACTCATGAGTGCAGCGCAAGGTATCGCCTGGGCGACCGCGAGCGGCATGCTGGCCGCCGGTTACGGGTTCAGAAGCGGCTGAAGACGGATCGCATCGCGGCTGAGGCCCGCTTCCAGCAAGGCCTCGACCAGCTGGTCCACGGCGCTCTGTTCCGGTGCCACCGCCTACGATGCTGTGAGCAGTTACTCACTTTCGATGGGGTCCCCATCCGCCGGCGGCATACCAGCGGTCAGTTCCGGGAACAGAGCCGCCGGTGAGAGTCCCAAGGCCGTGGTCCTCGGGGCCCCAACGGCCAGCTCCGCTGCCGAGCCCAGTGATATTGCCACCGCGTCCCCCAGGCCCCTCCCCCAGGCCACCGGCAACCCCAAAGGCCGCAAGATCCTGCTCGGCGTGCTGGCGCTGCTGGCCGCCGGCGGTGTCGGCACCTGGATGGTCAGCCACTGGGACCTTGAAGAAACCGACAACGCCCAGCTTCAGGCCGATCTCACCGAGATCTCCAGCCGCGTCGCCGGCACGATCGTGCGGGTGCCCGTTCAGGACAACCAGGAGGTGAAGCCGGGGGATCTGCTGGTGCTGCTCGATCCCAGGGATGCGCGGGCGCGGCTGCTGCAGGCCCAGGCCGATCTGGTGGCGGCCGAGCGGGAGGCCCAGGCGATGCGCGCCCAGGCCGGCTCCACCGCCAGCCGCGCCGATGCGGCCGGCAATGAGGCCCTCGCCGCCCAGCAGAGCGCCAGCGGCGAGCTGGCCCGAGCCGCCGCCAACCTGCGGCGGCTCGAATCGCTGGTGCGTGAGGGCGGTGTCTCCCAGCAGGAGGTGGATCAGGCCCGCGCCAGCTTCCTCAAGGCGCAGGGGGACTTCACCAGCAGCCGCGCCAGTCGCCAGAGCGCCCAGGCCAGTCTCAGTCAGGTGGGTGTCGATGTGCAGAAGGCTGGGGCTGCCGCCGCCAAGGTGCAGCAGGCCGCCGCCGCCATGGCCCGGGCCCGGCTCGAGCTTTCCTATGCCCAGATCGTGGCGCCCTCGCCCGGCCGGGTCGGGGCCCGCAACGCCGAACCGGGTCGGCAGGTGCAACCGGGTGAGCCGCTGATGACCCTGGTCAGCAGCACCCCCTGGGTGGAGGCCAACTTCAAGGAAACCCAGCTGGCCGCGCTCTATCCCGGCCAGAGCGCCGAGGTGCGCATCGACGCCTTTCCGGGCCGGGTGCTGCAGGGACGGGTGGTGAGCATCGCGCCGGCCTCGGGGGCTCGCTTCGCCTTGTTGCCACCGGAAAACGCCACCGGCAACTTCACCAAGGTGGTGCAGCGGGTCACGACCCGCATCGCCCTCGACCCCCGCATCGATCCCGCCATCAAGGCGAAGCTGGTGCCGGGCCTTTCCGCCAACGTGCGCGTGCGAAGGCGATGAACGGCAAGCCGCTGGGTGGCGCGGCGCTGCATGGTGTGGCGTTGAAAGCGTCCCCGACGGAGCCGCCCAGCCAGCTCACCCTGCGCCAGTGGTTGATCATCCTCACGGCCTCGATCGGCGCCTTGCTGGAGATCATCGATGTCAGCATCACCAACGTGGCGCTGATTCAGATCCAGGCCAATCTCGGCGCCACCCTGGCCGAGGTGGGCTGGGTGGTCACCGGCTATGCGATGGCCAGCGTGATCATGATTCCGCTGAGCGAATGGCTCGGCGAGCTGTTCGGCCAGCGCAATTATTTCGTCTTCTGCTTGCTGGGCTTCACCGGCGCCTCGGTGCTCTGTGGGCTGGCCCCGAATCTGACCGTGCTGGTGCTGGCTCGGATCCTGCAGGGGCTGCTGGGCGGCGGGCTGCTGCCCAAGGCTCAGGCGATCATCTTTCGCACCGTTCCCAAATCTCTGCAGGGCATCGGCCAGGCGGTGTTCGGCATCGTCGTGCTGGCCGGCCCGGCCCTCGGGCCCACCCTCGGCGGCCTGCTCACCGACGGCCTCGGCTGGCGCTGGATCTTCTTCATCAATGTGCCCTTCGGCGTGCTCACCGTGCTGATGGCACTGGCCTTCATGGAACAGGATCAGGGCAGAGAGCCCTCCGGCCGCTACAGCGGCCGCATCGACTGGTCCGGGATTGCCCTGATGGCGCTCAGCCTCGGCAGCCTGCAGCTGGTGCTCGAGCAGGGGCATCAGTACGACTGGTTCGAGAACCAGGGCATCCGCCAGCTGGCCCTGCTGGCGGCGATCGGCCTGCCTTTGTTCGTCTGGTGGGAGCTGCGTTGCCTCAATCCGGCGGTGGATCTGAGGGTGCTGCGGCATCGCTCCCTCGCCGCTGGCAGTGTGTTTTCGTTCGTGCTCGGCATCGGCCTCTACGGCACGGTGTTCGTGGTGCCGATCTTTGCCCAGTCGGTGCTCGGCTACACCGCCACCCAGACGGGCCTGCTGATGCTGCCGGGGGCCCTGGCCTCGGCGGTGACGATGGCGCTGCTGGGCAAGGTGATCAACCGCTTCGACCCGCGCCTGCTGATCGCGTTGGGGGCCCTGCTGATGGTGCTGACCATGACCAGCCTGGCCAGCATTGGACCGGATACGGGCGAACGCAGCTTGTTCTGGCCGTTGATCATGCGGGGCTCCACCACGGTGATGATGTTTCTGCCGCTGAGCCTGGCCACGCTCGGGCCGTTGCCCAAGCACGATGTGGGCTCGGGCAGCGGTTTCTACAACCTCACCCGCCAGCTCGGTGGCACCTTCGGCATCGCCGTGCTCACCGTGGTGCTCGACCATCAGCGGGCCGTGCATCGGGCCCAGCTGCTGGAACACCTGGGCAGCACCAATCCCCAGCTGCAACAGCATCTTTTTCTGCTGCGCCAATTTCTGTCGATGCGGGGGACGATGCGTGGCGAAGGTGATCAACAGGCCCTGGAAATCCTCAGCCGCCAGGTGGATCTGCAGGCGGCCCTGCTGGCCTTCGGCGATGTGTTCCGCCTGGTGGCGCTGGTGTTTCTGCTGGCGATTCCCCTGGTGCTGCTGCTCGGTCGCCCCGAGCCGGGGCAATCCGGTCCGGGCCACTGAGCCGGGCGCCGCTCAGAGGCTCGTCCGCGGCAGCAGCAGCGGCAAAGCCTCGCGGGTGCATCTGCTCAGTTCGGCGAGGGTGCCGTGGATCAGGGCCTGCAACATCAGACCCTCACAGCAGGCCAGCAACACCTTGGCCAGATCAGGTGCCGGCAGGGGCGAGCGCAGCATCCCCCGCTCACCGGCGGCCACGAGCAGGACCGTGAGCCGCTGGCGCAAGCGAGCCATGAAGGCCTTGGCCTCCTCCCGGGCCGGGCTGGTCTGGGGCCGCTGCAGTTCGGCGAACCACATGCGCAGCAGGCCCGGGTGCTGCCGCACAAAGTCGGCCTTGAGCAGCAGCAGCTGTTCCACTTCGTGCAGGGGATCGGCGGCGCCGGCGGTGGCGAGGGCCGTGAAGCGTTGATCGAGCTGGCCCGTGGCCCAGCGCACCGATTCGGCCCAGAGGGCATCGCGGCTGGGGAAATGGCGGAACAGGGCCGCATGGCTGGTGCCCATGCGCACGGCAATCGCCGCCGTGGAGATCTGATCGGGGGCCGTTTCAGCGGCCAGCTCGAGCAGGGCCTGCACCGCCAGCCTGCGGCGTTCGGCTGCGGGTAGCGCGACGGCCCTGGCCACAGGTGTTCCTGATGAACCGGCAATCTAGGCGGACTCTCCGACCTAGCCTGGATTTACGGCTCCTCCGCTGGCCCCCGGCCACCGTCTCGCCATCGATCGGCCCTGCCTTGAACGTTCCCGCCCCAGCCCGGGACTTCCAGTAACCCTGAGCCTCAGCTCCGCCTCTCTGACCGCTGCCCTGGTGCTGGGCCTCACTGCGCCGGTGCTGGCGCTGGAGGTGAGCCGCTGTCGAGCCCTGCGCCAGGAACGCGATGCGCTGGCGACCCAGGCCATGGCGGCCGAGCTGACCCTGGTGCGCCAGGTGCGTGAGCGGATCTGCGGCCCGCTCACCCGCCAGGCGGAGCAGGCCAATGCCAATCAACCCCCGCCCGCGGTTGGCGCCGCTGAGCCAGCCACGGACTATCGGGCCCTGCTCCACTGCCGGCAGCAGAGCGAACAGCTGCTCAAAGCGAGCCACCCGGTGCTTTATCGCAATCGTCTCGGCTTCATCTACTACACCCGCACCGGTTCCTCCTTGGCCAGGCGCGCTGATGGGCTCGAGCGCAGCCTGCTGGCTGAGGCCTGTCCGGCCTGGCTGCGCGGTGAGCCCGAACCCGCCAGCACCCCGCCCCGATGACCCCCTCCCTGAGCCGTTTCATCAGGGATTTCGGTGCCCTCAGCAACGGCTTTCTGCTGCCACCGGCCCGGGTGCGGCGCTGGCGACACTGGCTGGGCCTGCTGCCCTGCACGGCCGGCGCTGCCCTGGGAACGTCGGTGTTGCTGGTGGGTGCCTTCACCCTGCTGTTCAAGGCGCTGCTGGGTCCGGAGCGCCTCAGCCTCGCCTTTCCCTATCTGCAGCCGGCCCTGGAGCTGTTTCTGCAGGATCGGCACTGGCTGATCGCCCTGCTGCTGACGATCGTCAGCCTGGGGACTCTGCTGCTGCAACTGGGCGCCATGGCCACGCCCCTGCGCCGCCGCTGGCTGGCGTTGGTGGCGCTGCTGGGCCTGCTGGTGCTCACCACCGCCGTGGATGTGGCCTTCACGGAGGGCAACGGCGCCGTGATGGACGCCCTCAACCGCCGCAGCGCCAGTGCCTTCTGGGGTACGGCGATTGGCTTGGTGGTGATCTATCTGCTCACCCTGCCGATCCAGTTCCTCAACACCTACGGCCAGCAGCGCTTCGCTCTGGCCTGGCGGGATGCCAGCACCGGTTCGATGGAGCGGGGCTATCTCGGCGGGCTCACCTATTACCGCCTTGAGGCGGAGGGAGCGCTGCTGGCTCAGGTTGACAATCCCGATCAGCGGATTGCCGAAGACATCCAGCGCAGCGTCGCCAGTTCCACGGACCTGGCGTTTGGCTTCAGTGCCTCGCTGCTGGCGCTGGGTGCCTACATCGTCGTGTTGATCGGCATCAGCAACACGCTGGTGTTCACCCTGCTGATCGCCACCCTGATCGGCAACGGCGTGATCGTGAGGCTGGTGCGCCGCCTGGCGGGCCTGAACTTCCGCCAGCAGGCCCTGGAGGCCGAATTCCGCTTCGCGCTGATTCACATCCGCAACAACGCCGAAAAGATCGCCTTTTTCCGTGGTGAACAACCGATCGCCCTGGAGCTGCGCCGCCGCTTCGGCCGACTGCTCAGCAACCTTGAACGGCTGATCCGCTGGCGGGCGCTGGTCGACCAGAGCACCGGCCTCTATGCGTTTCTGATGCAGTTTGTGCCCTATCTGGTGCTGTCGGTGGCGTATTTCGCCGGCAGGGTCAGCCTGGGGCAACTCACGGTGGCGAGCATCGCCTTCAGTCAGGTGCAGTCTTCCCTGTCCTTCCTGATCGATCGGGCCGACAGCTTCGCCGGGCTGTTCGCCAGCCTCGAGCGCATCGGCAGCCTCAGCCAGGTGGTGGGTAACGGCCTCGAAACCCTGGTGGCTCCCGCCGCCAACGGCCCAGGCCGCGCTGTGCTGCCGATCCAGCCGGCCAACGCCATGGCCGCGCCGATCGGCCCGCTGCCAGGCGATGACTCTCGGCGGGATGGCCAGCGGATCGCCGGGCCAGTCGCCCCTTTGTTGCGACTCCAGGGTCTGAGCGTGAGCCAGAGCGCCGGCGGCGAAGCCC
>CALPMR020000004.1 GCA_943324725.2 Bordetella parapertussis
AGCTGATTGCGCAGGCCATCCAGCACCGCATCGACGCCGTTGTGGATCAGGCCGCCTTCGCTGAGGCTCAGCGGCGGCGCCGCCACCAGCTGATGACGCAGTTCCGCAGCCAGGTCGGCCAGCTCCGGCCAGGGCTGTCCCAGGGCTTGCAGCGGCTCGCTCTGGGCATCGCGCAGCAGGGAGGCCAGCCGCGGCAGCCGTTCCAGGCCGTCGGCGAGGGCCACCAGATCGCGGGCGGAGGCGCTGCCGGCGCCGGCTCGGCCGGCCAGTCGCTCCAGATCGCCCATCGGCCGCAGCAGCCGGCGCAGGGCCAGCCGCTGGGGGCGATGGGCCACCAGCTCGCTCACCGCCTCCTGGCGGATCAGGATCGCGGCCAGGTCCACCAGCGGCGCTTCGATCCAGCGCCGCAGGCAGCGGCCGCCCATGGCGGTGGCGGTGCGATCCAGGGCCCAGAGCAGGGAGCCATGCAGCGAGCCGCCCAGCTGGGTGCGGGTCAGTTCCAGGTTGCGGCGGGTCTGGGCATCGAGCACCAGCTGATCGCCGGCCTGCCAGACGGTGGGCATGTCCAGGGGGATCGCCGGCCTGTCCTCGTCGCCGGGCTGGGTGGCATCGAGATAGGCCAGCAGCCCGCCGGCGGCTCGCATCGCCAGCGGCAGCTCAGCCAGTCCGAGGCCAGCGAGGCTGGCGAGGCGAAAGCGCTCCAGCAGGCGGCCCCGGGCCTGGGGGCCTTCAAAGGGGGTGCGCAGCACGGCGGTGAGCCGCCGGCTGTCGGGGCACCAGGCGGGAGTGGTGTCCCCCGGCTCGCCTGGGCTGGGCCAGATCACCTCGGCGGCCTCCACCTGCAGCAGCTCCTGGTGCAGGGCGGCGCTGCCCTGCCGTTCGGTGACTCGGAACTCGCCGGTGCTGACATCGGCCACGGCCATCCCCCAGCGGCCGCCGCCCGGCTCGAGCACCACGGCGCAGAGCCAGTTGTTGCGGCGGGCGGCCAGCATCCCCTCCTCGAGCACGGTGCCGGGGGTGAGCACGCGGGTGATGTCGCGGCGCAGCAGGGCCCCTTTGGCGGCGGTGGTTTCCAGCTGGTCGCAGAGGGCGACGCTGAGGCCGCGGCGCACCAGTTCGGCGCAGTAGCGCTCGGCGGCATGGTGGGGAATGCCCGCCATCGGCACCCGGCCGACCGCCTTGCCGGCCTCCTTGCCGGTGAGGGTGAGCTCCAGCAGGCGCGACAGCAGGATCGCGTCTTCGAAGAAGAACTCGAAGAAATCGCCGAGGCGGTAGAGCAGCACCCGCTCCGGATGGGCCGCCTTGAGCTCGACGTAGTGGCGCAGCACCGGCGGCAGGGCGGCCGGATCGATCAGGCTGTGGTGGTGCCAGCGGGGCAGGTCGGAATCCAGCTCGCCCCCCTCAGGCCCTGGCGGGTTGGCGGCAGCCGTTCCAGTGGCGTCGCCTGCGACTGCGTTGTCGGCTTCAGCCGGCTGGCTGGCGTCAGCGGGGGGAATGTCGGCGGCGTTGCCCTGGCGCGGCCGCGGCCGGGCGGCGGCATCGGCGCACAGCCGCTCATCATCGAAGCCGCTGTTGCCGTCTCCTTCGCTGTCGCCTGGGTCCGGCGCCCGGGGATCTGGGGCTGGTGCCGTTGCCACCAGCCCCAGATCGGCAACCAGGGAGAGCTGTTGCGTGGCCGCAGGGGCCTCGGCCGCCGAGCGCGCCACCATGACACTGGGGATGGGGCTTCCTATCTTAAGGGCCACCATTGGTGGTGTCTTCGGCGTTGCCGGCCAGGCCGTTGGCCGCGTTGATCCAGGCACCTCAGCTCCAAGGCGGTCACCGAGCCGTTCCTGCCGTCCAGGCCTGTCTCAGGGCGAGGCCTCATCCCCGGCGAGGTCGTCGTGGCGAAGTGGCAAGATCCCTTGCCGTGCAGTCAAGCTGAAGCCTTCTCCGCCGGCTTGTCCCACGGGTCTCGCTGGGGGTGGCTAGAGGCATGGGGTCTGGATCGCGACCCAAAGCCCTGGCTTGCTGACCCCTTGGCCCAGGCGCAATCTGCCCCCCATGGGCGGAGCGCGATCAGCCAGCCCCAACAGGCAGGAAACGGGCCGCCGCCCCCAGCCCCACCCCACAACTTGTGAAGGATGGCGCCCGACTGGGCCGCAGGCGCGGGGGGCTCGTGTGAGAATCCGCTCACTGCCAGATATGGCCGGCGAGCCCCTTCACCCATGCAGATCCTCAACACCCTCACCGTTCTGGCCCTGGTGGTGATGTCTTTCGCCCTGATCGTGGCTGTGCCGGTGCTCTACGCCAGCACGGAGGACAGCGGCCGCTCCAACCGACTGATCCTGCTCGGCGGCGCCGCCTGGGTGGCCCTGGTGCTGCTCAACTGGGGCATGAGCTACTTCGTGGTTTGAATCCTTGACGGTTTTCGAAGGTCGCTTCACCGACATAGCCGATCTGAAGATCGCTGTGGTCGTGGCCCGTTTCAACGATCTGGTCACCGGCAAGCTGCTGAGCGGTTGTCTGGACTGCCTGTCCCGTCACGGCGTCGATACCACCGCAGACAGCGCTCAGCTGGATGTGGCCTGGGTGCCCGGCAGTTTTGAAATCCCGCTGGTGGCCCAGCGGCTGGCGGCCAGCGGCCGCTACCAGGTGGTGGTCACCCTCGGCGCCGTGATCCGCGGCGATACTCCCCACTTCGACGTGGTGGTGGCGGAGGTGAGCAAGGGAGTGGCGGCGGTGGCCCGCGCCACCGGCGTGCCGGTCATCTTCGGTGTGCTCACCACCGACACCTTGCAACAGGCTCTGGAGAGGGCCGGGATCAAGAGCAATCTGGGCTGGAATTACGGGCTGCAGGCTCTGGAGATGGGTAGTCTGATGGCGGCGATTTCGATCTAATTTGTCATGGGTGCCAGTCCTGTGGACTCCCCATGTCCTGACTGACCCTGGAGATTGAGTGATCTGGCATCGGCCACGCCAAGTTCTTGCGCTCTGTGCACTGTTTGATCTTCTGGGTCTGGTGCTTGCGGCAGCACTTGTCGATCTGTTCTTCGCCATCCATCTGCTCGATCATCCGGATTGGTTGATGCCCTTCGGCATCGCCTATGTGGCGTTCAGTTGGCTGTTTGGCAGCTACACGCTGCTGAGGTTGCCCCGGCTGAGCCTGGTGAAGGTTCTGATGCGTCTCGGCGCCGCGGCTCTGGCGACGATGTTGTCCGTGGTGCTGGCGTTCTGGTTGCTGAATCTGCCTGTCACGTTCACCCTTGGCCATCGCCGCATTCAGGCCGTTCTGTTGGTTGGGATGAGTGTCTGGGCTCTGCTGGTGCGCCTGCTGTTGCGTCGCCAGGTGAGCCGCCGTCAGACCACGTTCCCCTCCAGTCTGGAGATGGCGGAGCAGCGGCAGCAGCGGCTGCTGCCCAATCAATTGCCGGAAACTGCGCTGATCCTGGTCGATGTGCCTTGGACCAATACGCTCAGCATTCAGCGTCAGCTCAAGCGCGCTGCCGATGTGACGGTGGCCCTGGGGCTGTTGTTGACCACCTCGCCCCTGATTGCCCTGGTTGTGCTGCTGATCTGGCTCGAGGATCGTGGACCAGTGCTCTACACCCAGGCCCGCAGCGGCTGGATGGGTCAGACCTTCCAGCTTTACAAGCTGCGCACCATGAAACAGACCGATAGTCAGGGCCAGATCAGCTGGACGCAGCCGGGAGATCAGCGCATTACTCGCGTGGGCTGGTTTCTACGCCGGGTGCGAATTGATGAACTCCCCCAGCTGTTCAATGTGCTGAGGGGTGATATGAGTCTGATCGGCCCCCGTCCCGAGCGCCCTGAACTGGAGGCGGAACTTGAGGCGGGGATTCCCCATTATCGCAAGCGCCATTGGATGCCGCCGGGCCTGAGTGGCTGGGCCCAGGTGAGTGCACCCTATGCGGCCAACCTCGAGGAGGCGGAACTCAAGCTCAGCTACGACCTCTACTATCTGCGTCACTGGAGCACCGCCTTCGATGTCTTGATCTTGATCAAGACGATCAAGACGGTCCTCAAGGCGCGGGGGCGCTGAACTGTGATGCCAACCCTGGACGGATGGGGCCAGCATCTGATGGCGGTGGTCCGATGACAGAGAGGCACGATCCCGACGGCAGTGCTCAGAAGGCGCCGCCGGCGCCGCGACGGCTGCTGTTGATTCTGGTGGCCTTCCATCCACCGGAGTCCCATGTACAAGCCCTGAGCACTTGCCTGGCGGCCCTCCCCCCGGAGATTGGCTATGCCGTGGTGGTCAATGACCATCGTGCCGGCGAGCCGGTGGAGCGGCTGAGGGCGGGCGCCGACCAATTCCTCACCAGCTCCGAAAATCTCGGCTATGGGCGGGCTGTCAACCGGATGGTGGCCTCCCTTGCCGATCTTCCCCAGTGGCTCGGGGCCCTCAACACGGACCTGAGCTGGAGGCCTGGCACATTTGAGGCCCTGTTGGCCTGGCTCAGTCGGCATCCAGATGTGGTGCTGGCCGTACCGGAGATCCAGGATCCCGAAGGCAGGCCTCAGCTCCTCTGCAAGCGCGATCCCAGCCTGCTGGCTCTGCTCAGCCGGCGCTTTCTGCCCCAGGTGCTGAAACCGCTCTGGTTGCGGCGCTACGACGCCCGTTTTCAGATGGCGGAGCAGGATTTTTCGCGCCCGGTTGATGTGCCCTATCTGAGTGGTTGCTGCATGTTGATTCGGAGCAGGGCCTTCAAGGCAGTGGCTGGATTCGATCGACGCTTCTTTCTCTATCTTGAGGACGCTGATCTCAGTCGCCGTCTGCGCCCCCTGGGCCGCTGCATTCACCTGCCGGTGGCTGCGGTCCGACATCACTGGGGTCGGGGTAATCACAACTCATTCTGGCTCACCATGGTGAACATCCAGAGTGTCTGGATCTATTTCAGTCAGTGGGGTTGGCGCTGCTGGTGAGTGCCTTGCGATAGATCTCGGTGTAGGCCATGCCCATGGCCACTGGATCGAACTTCTCGGCGGCGAGGCAGGCCCGGGCCGTGTGCCGCTCCAGCAGGTTGGGATCATCCAGATAGCGTCTGAGGGAATCCGCAAAGGCCTGGGGGTTCACCTTGCCATCCTCCAGGGGGATCACCTGTCCCGCCAGTCCATCGGCAGTGGAGAGCATGGCTCTGATTTCGCCCAGGTCGGAGGCCAGATAGGGACGGCCTGCCCCCAGGCATTCGAGCAGGGTGAGGGGTTGACTCTCGCCGGGGTAAAAGCTGGGAAGCATGCCGAGATCGGCGCAGGCAAAATAGCGGCCTGACTCTGCCTGGAAGCCGAGAAAGTGAACGAAGCTGTGGTTGATGATTGGCTGCAGTCGGTGCAATTCTTTGCCGTCACCAAGAATCAGCAGCTGAATGTCATGGCTACTCTGTTCACGCGCCAGGTGTACCGCTTCAATCGCTTCTTGCCAGCCTTTCTCGCGGATTCCACGGCTCACCAGGCAGACAACAAAGGCATTTTCACTGATGCCCAGGCTGGAGCGCTCAATAGCCGGGGCTTGCTGCGGATCGATCGCATTGCTGATCTTGGCGGTGATCTCCTGTTTGAGTCCAAGTCGCAGCAGGGCATCGAGATTGCAATCTGCCACATAGGTGGCGCCGCACACCCAGGGCCTCAGCAGGGCCCCGATCCGCTCAATTTCGTCGGCCTCAATTTCGTCATACATGCCATGGGACGTGATCACATGACAAACATCAACGCTGCCATGCAGGAGTTCGCAGATGGTGGTGTCCACCCAGGCGTGGTGGGAGTGCACAAGATCAATGCCAAAGTCGTTGATGATGGTGCCAAGAGCGTCGAGGGCATTCAGCTCGATCAAGGGGATGTCATTGCGCAACATCCGCCGGACCCCGGGCTGGTTGGGGTATTGATGGCAATTCAGTACTGTTACGCTAAAGCCCAATTGCTTGAGTGTATTGGCCAGCCGAATTGGCAGAATTTCGCCACCGCCGGCGATCAGTGAGTAGGTGGAAATCAGTAGATTGGGATCGCGTTCGCCCTGGCTGGCTTCGCAGGGATGCAGTGCCTCGATGCGTTCCAGCAGATCGCTGGGGATGGCGTCATCGTGATGATCAAGCCAGCGGCGCTGCAGTTCATGTTGAATCGCGTTGCAGATTTCGGTGTCGAGTCGGTAGAGCTTGAAGAGTTGTTCGGCAATGATCAGGTGCTCTTCCAGATAAAGGCGCTGACGGTGTAAGGAAACGGATGTGTTCTGGGGGTGCTGGCGGTAGTAGTTGGTCGTTTCGGGCGTGTAGCCAACCAGGCCGCCGCGGGCTACATGGAGATAGAAGAGCCAGTCTCCGCAGATTTTCATCTTCAGCCATTGTTGATCCTGGAGCAAGGGCATGCTCTGGCAGTTGCGGAAGACGCTGGCGCTGACATTGGGAATCAGATTGCGTCGGTTCCAGATCTTGTGAGTCAGTTTGTGTGCCGAGCTGACCAGGCTCTCATCCCAGGTGCTCGCTTCAAGTTCAGGCAGATAGTGTTGCATTGACCAGACATCCCGACTGCCGCTCTCGTCGACGAAGCGAATCCGGCAAAAGGCCAGCATCATCGCTGGGTTGGTGAAGTTCGGAATGAGCTGGCTCAGAAAGTCAGGGTCGCAGAAGTCATCGCTTTCTGCAATCCACACCAACTCACCATTGGCTAGTTCCAGGCCCCGCCGCCATTGCTGGAAGGGCGAGCCCGAATTCTGCTCGTTGATCACCAGGCGACTTCGCTCTGGATGAAGTGAATGATAAGTTTGAAGAATTTGTTGGCTGCCGTCGCTTGAAGCATCGTCGAGGAGGATGACTTCAAAATTGCGATAGCTTTGATTGAAGATGCTGTCCAGCCTTTGGACCAGATAGGCGGCGTGGTTGTAGTTGGGAACAATGATGCTGACCAGGGGCTCGAATGGCTCCGCTGGCCGGTCGATGTCGCTGAGAAAGATTCGAGGAATTGAGCTGAAGCGCTTGCCTCCCGTCAGCATGTTGAGGGAAATAACCTTGCGCCTCAGCGTGAAGAACAGAAAGTTGTGCAGCCTCGGCGCTACTGGATAGAGATAGATAAACGAACCCCGCCGCAGTTTGCGTGCGGCTTTGCGGCCCAGCCTGCTCAGATCCGCTCTGCTGATCCTCATCTTGCTTGGTATGGGGTCGCGTCGGGTTTCAGAGCTGCAGACTCGGGCGCTGAGCTGTTGAGCCTGGCTGGCTCCGCCGCTGACAGGCCAGCCCACGCTGGTAGGCAGGAGATCAGGCTCATGTGGCGCTGCGGGTGGCGGCAAGCTTTTCGGCTTCCTGCCGTTGGCTGCAGGGACCCCAGTGCCATTCCACCCTCTCGGCCCGTTCAAGCACGGGGATGGCATGGGATGACAGGGTGCTGGGGCAAAGGGACCCCACCAGCTGCTGGAGATCCGGATCAACGGTGTCCGGCAGGGCATCGGGAGCCTGCCGGAGATAGCCGAAGGTGGCGAAATCCTGGGCGTAGAGCCGATGGGCCAGTTGCACTTCGGCCTGATCCAGTGCTGTTTCGATCGGGGTGTTGGCGGCCGTTAGCGGGCGGTTGCGCAGAGTGGCCTGGGCCACCTGCCGCATCGGGGCCGGCAGGTTCAACTGGGCGGCCAGGCGCTGAAAATCATCGGCGAGGCTCTCGCAGCGCAACAGCTGATCGACCTTCGGAGTCGCTCCGAGATGGGTGAACCAGGTCATCGGCAGTGAATGGATGAAGCGGGGGTCGCGCTGGCTGTGGCCCAGGGCTAGCTGGCTGTAGTAGTGCCGGCGCATGGCCGCCGTAATTCCAGCCCCATTGATGATGGCTTCGTCCCCACGGGAGCGCTGGCGAAAATATTCATTGGCGGCGGAGGCCAGCCGCTCATAGGGATTCCTCACGGCGGCGATCACTGTGTAGCGATCGAGCCAAGAGTAGGCTGGCCAGTGCACCAGGTCGGCCATCGGCAGGTGGGCCAGGTCGAC
Organism: Bordetella parapertussis; assembly: GCA_943324725.2. GTDB lineage: Bacteria > Cyanobacteriota > Cyanobacteriia > PCC-6307 > Cyanobiaceae > Cyanobium. The sequence goes on from CALPMR020000004.1 coordinate 7,965, forward strand.
ATGGCGATGCAGGACTGAACTGTAGGCGAAATTAAACAGCTCTTCGCTGTTCTCATCGGAAGCTCCGATCAGCAGAATCTCTCTCAGTTCCTTGCCGGCGCACTTCGGCACATGCAGGAAGATCAGCTGGAGATCGTGGCGAATGATCATGGTTGCTCAGCGCAGGTGGTCCGGGACTTGCCATTGCCCTGCATCGATCTCCCGTTGTCGCTCGCTGCCAATCCCCAGCTCCTCGGGATCCTCAATCCAGTGGAAGCGGGCCGCTCCAGCCTGCAGCAACATCGACACGCAGACATCTTCATAGAGCATCGACTCGACGAAGCCCCAGCTGTGCAGGGCGAAATCACCCAGCAGGCTCACCGCCTGGCCATTGAGCAGGTAGCCCGTGCCGCCCGACATCCAGCGGGCGGCACCGAGGGAACTGAAGGGGCGGAGATTGGAGCGTGCTGATTTGCCGATATGCCAGGCCCGTTCCAGGTGCAAAGGAGAGGGGGTGAAGATCGGGAATCCCGCGGCGGCGGCTTCATCAGCCCCCAGCTTCTCCACCAGTTGCTGGAGTGCCCTGGGATCGCGCGGCTGGGCGTCGTCGTCCATCTTCAGCAGGGCCGGAGGCGTGGGCAGCAGCGAGAGCACCCATTGCAGGGTGATCAGTTTGGCCGGCAGCCCTTCGTAGGCATCATCGGCCGGCAAGCGCAGCAGCCGTTGCTCGGGGCAAAACTCAAAGCGCCAGTCGGGCAAGCGGCGATCGCCGATCACGATCAGCGGTTGACCCCAGCCGGCCGCCGCCCAGGTTGCAAAGGCGCTGAGACTGGCCTGGCTGTGGGCCAGCTGCGACCGACAGCTCACGATCGCCAGCACCGGCGCGCCATCGTCCAGGGTGGCGGCCAGGGCGGCCAGGGGTGCCGCATTGAGCTGGGCCAGCAGGCGCCGCGCCGAGGCCAGCATCTGTTGATTGAGCGGCACCAGGCTGAGGATGGGGCGCAATCGCTTCAGCAGCTGGATCGGCGGGGCCGATCGGCCCAGCTTGCTGGCCAGCTGGACAGCCAGCAGATGGCGCTGAAAGTCCGAGTGGAGGCGTTGGATCGACGCCCGGCGTATCGGCACGTCAAGGTGGTAACGCACACCGAACTCCAGTTGCTCGATCACCTCCTGATGGGGACGCAGCAGGCGGGCTTTGAGCTGCTGAGGGGCGTCCCAGAGGCGGCGAGGATTCACAGAGTTCTCACCTTCGCCAGCAGGACTCGATCGTAGGCGCCTACTCGGGGCATGATCAGGCAGGTAGCGCCACGGATCGAGCCTTGTCCATCTCCTCTGCGACGCCCCGGCTGCGGCTGCCAGACTTCCTCGGCCTGGGGGTGCAGAAAGGCGGCACGACGACGCTGCATCAAATGCTGGCCGAGCACCCCGAGGTGTTTCTGCCTGAACAGAAAGAAGTGCATTATTTCAGCCTTCACTACGCCGAAGGGCCTGCCTGGTACGCCGCGCACTACGAGGCGCTGGCGCCGGGTCAGCGCTGTGGCGACATCACCCCCTATTACCTGTTCCATCCCGAGGCCCCGGCACGGATCAAGGCGCTGCTGCCAACGGCCCGGTTGCTGGTGCTGTTGCGGGATCCGGTGCAGCGCACGCTCTCCCAGCTGTTCCACTCCCGCCGGCTGGGTCTTGAGCCCCTCGATCTTGAGGCGGCGATCGCGGCGGAGTCGCAGCGTCTGGCGGGGGCTGAAGCAGTGCTGGCCCGCCCTGACGGCCGCCATGGCTCCCATCAGGAGCACAGCTATCTCAGCCGCAGCCGTTACGAGCGCCAGCTGCCCGGCTGGCAGGCCCTGTTCCCGCCCGAGCAGCTGCTGATCCTGCGCAGTGAGGATCTGTTCACGGATCCAGCCAGCATCTGGCAGCGGCTGCAGAGCTTCCTGGGGCTGACGCCGGTTCCCTGGGCCGGCGAGCTGCCACGGGCCAATGCCGGTAGCGGCGAGCAGGCCACCGTGCCGCCCCAGCTGCGAGCCTGGCTGCGCGAGCAGCTGGCCCCCACCTATCGGGCCATGGAGGCGGGCTATGGCCTTGGCTGGTGACGGCATCGACCCGCACGGCAACCAGTCGGCCGGGGCCGAGCTGGTGTTTGACCTGGGCTTCCACCGGGGAGAAGACACGGGCTATTACCTGGCGATCGGCTGCAGGGTGGTGGCGGTGGAGGCCAGTGCCGAGCTGGTGGCGGCGGGCCGCGAGCGTTTTGCGGCGGCAATCGCCGCCGGGCGCCTGACGTTGTTACACGCGGCGGTGGTGGGGGCGGAGCAGCGGGCTGCCAGCCCGGATCTGCTCTTTTATCCGCATCCGCAACGCAGTGAGTGGGGCAGCGTTGATCTGCGCTGGGTGCGGCGCAATGCCGAGGCCCATGGGTTGCCCCATGCCGAGCCGGTGCGGGTGCCAGCGCTGGATCTGCCGGAACTGGTGGGTCGTTACGGCTGCCCTGACCACCTGAAGATCGACATCGAGGGTGCCGATGAGGCGGTGCTGGCCGATCTGTCCCGCCTGGCGCAGCGGCCCACCACGGTGAGCTGGGAAACAGGCAAGGAGGGGCTGGGGGCAGTGCTGGCCCAGCATCGGCGGCTGGTGGCGCTGGGTTACGGCCGCTTCCGGGTGGTGCAGCAGGCCTATCTCCACGGTCTGCCGCCGGTGTCGTGCCCGGGCGGGGGCCTGTGGCCCTTCGAGCCCGGTTGTTCGGGGCCGCTGCCCCAGCTGGTCGGTCAGCCCTGGCGACCCCTGGCCTGGGTGGCCTGGCAGTATCGGCTGCTGTTTGTGGCCTACGGGCTGGTGGGACCCCGCTCCTGGTTCCGGGCGGCGGCCCGCCACCCCTCGCCCTGGATCCACGGCCTGCCGCGGCGGCTGCAGCGCTGCTGTGACCGCAGGCGACTGCCGCTGCCGGGCTGGGTCGACAGCCATGCCGCCCTGGGCCGCTGACGATCAGTCGCTGGCGTTGAGGCCACCGGAAGCCACCAGGGCCATCAGCGCCATTTGCTGTCTGAGGCAGGCGTCAAGCCCGTAGTGCTGCTGCACATGCTTGCGAGCGGCTGCCCCCAGGGCCTCGGCTCGAGCGCGATCGTGCAGCAGTTCGGCCACCGCTGCCGCCAGATCGGCGGGGGAGAAGAAATCCACCAGCAGGCCGTTGTGGCCATCCCGGATCACCTCGCGCACCGGAGCCGTATCGGAGCCCACCACGGCGCAGCCGCTGCTCATGGCTTCCAGCAGGCTCCAGCTCAGGACGAAGGGATAGGTGAGATAGACATGCACGGCACTGATCTGCAGGAGTTGCAAGAAGGGGCCGTAGGCAAGGGTGTCGGTGAAATGGACCCGGCTGGGGTCGTACTGGCCCTCGATTTCCTTGAGGAAAACCTCCTTCCAGCTGCCAGTGCGGCACTCGGCGCCGTAGCTGACACCCTCCTGTTGGCCCACGATCACCACCCGGGCATCGGGGGCCAGTCGCTGCAGCTCCGGCAGCGCCCGCAGAAAGCTGTGGCAGCCGCGATAGGGCTCAAGGCGGCGGTTCACGAAGGTGACGACCGGATCCCCGCGGCGGACCGAGGTGCCATCGGGAAGCAGCAAAGGGGCCACAGCCGCATCGGGGCAGGCGAGCTGGGTGTCGATGCCCTCGTGAATGACGCTGATTCGCGACTGCCACTGCTTCGGGAAGGAGGAGCGCTGGAATTGCGTTGGGGTGACGCACCAGTTGCTGGCCTGCAGATTCAGCAGCAGGTTGGCGGTTTTCATGCGCAGCTTGGCCTTGTCTTGCCAGCTCTGTAACCCCTGCATCTCCTGGTCGAAATCGGAATCGAAGCCGATCGGTTGGTAGTAAAACTCCTGGTAGCTCAGCAGGGGAGCTTGTGGCCAGATGTCCTTGATGAAGAGAGCTTCACCCCAGCCAGGATGGGCACAGATCAAGTCGGGACGAAAGCCCTTCTCTTGCAGGCGATGGGCAGTCTTGGCGCAGGCTTCGGCGCGAATCACCTTGCTTTCGGTTTCCATCACCAGAGGGTGAATCCCTGGGGTGTTACCGCGTTGGACGCCATAAGGGAGATAGGCAATCTCCGCCGGCAAGCTGTCATCGCGGCGGGCGCGGCCGAGGCCGACGATCTTGTGCTGGCTGGATGCAGCCAGGGCTTTCAGAACCCGGATGTACTGGCCAGGAAAACCCTGGTGGATGAACAGGATATTCATGGGGAGGTGGTGCCCTGCAGCCGATTGTGCTGCCAGTGGTGGAAGGCTTGCAGGATTCTCTCCCAGGCCTGCTGGATCGAGGCCGCTTCCTGGTCGCGGCTGTACAGGCTGCGGATCGCCAGGACCTGACGTGCCAGCCGCAGCTCCGTGTGGCGGCGATGGAGCGCAAATCCTTCCATGGCCTGCTGCAGCGAAGTCAGAAACCCTTGCCAGTCCCCGAAGCTCACGGGGTTCGAGGGGCCGAGCCGGAAGAGCTCATCGGCGCCGCCACCGCTGTAGCCCACCACCCAGCAACCGGCGGCCATGGCTTCCAGCACCGGCAGGCCGAAGCCTTCTGGATGGCCGAAGGAGAGAAAGATCCTGGCCTGGTTGAGCCGTTCGGCCAGGTCGGCATGGCTCATCTCATGGAGCGGCTCGGCCTGCCAGCTCCTGGCATGGTGCATCCCGCCGCGGCGCATGCCCAACAGGATCGCCAGGGCATGCTCGGGATTTTTGCGAGGCAGCCAGTGGATCATGTCACGCTTGGTCGCCGCGGCCTGGAAGATGGGCTCAATGGCATTGATGATGCGGCTGATGTTGTTGTCGGCCAGGCCAAGATTGCGGCGCAGCAGCTGATGGCTGTCCTCGGAGACGCATAACACCTGCAGAACTTCGGGAGCATCGTAAAACCGGCTCAGTGTCTCCAGCGGCTCCAAACCAACTTTGCGATAGCTGTAGTAGGCGTTCTGATTGAACACCACCCTGGCCATACGTTCGAGATTCACACCGTGATAGTTCTGGAGGTTGACACCGAGATAGGTCTCAGGCAGCACCACAATGCTTCTGTCCATCTCAAAGTCGCCGCGCTGCTGGCAGCTGGCGAAGTCCAGGCTGGGGGCGCTGCTTTCAAACCAGCTCGGCCGGAAGCCCGGCGCCTCCGTCACCACGGCCGCATCCCAGCCGAGCTCCACCAGATGCTCCACGTGGCGGTAGAGCTGCTTGCCTCCCCCGCTTGGCACGTCAAGATCCGGTTGGCACAGCAGCCGCACAGATGGCCGGGCGGCAGGAGAGCGCGACATCGCAGGACGGCAGAGGGATGAACAATTAAAAAAAAGCCCCGCACATGGCGGGGCTGAGGTGAATCAAGCGTCTGAAAGTCAGACAGGGGAGAGGGGGAGGGAAGGGGCGAACACGGTGGCGGTCATGATATCCGTGATCTTGCCGTTGGTCAGTTGCAGGCCACCGGTGGCATCGATCTGACCCACGTTGTCCAGCGCCACCAGCAGGTCACCAGTGGTCAAGCCAGCGTCGCCATCGCTGATGAACAGGTAGGAAAGGATACCGTTTTCAGGCGTGTAGCTGCCCACCGTCTTGCCGGGGAAAGGCGTGTTGTTCTCGGTCCAGATCAACGCTTCGCCACGAAGCTGTTGGGCACCAGCCTCGATGAACTCAGAGATGTTGTCAACACCACCAGTCACCAAGCCATTGCTGTTGACGGAGTAGATGTCGAGGTTCTTGAGCCTGCCGCCAGCGCCGACTGTGATGTCGTACTGATCGCCATTTTCATCATCCAGCTGGATTTGGTCGCGCTGAAGGCGACCAAGATCCCAGTATTTGCCGTTGGCATCGAAGGCGTCGTAGGTCAGAGGGGCAGCGACATTGCGATAGAAGCTGGAGTTGGAGTCGAAGTCGGTGATGGTGTCCAGACCAACTCCGAAGGAGTTGATGACCGAATCTCCGAAGGCGAAGACGAAGAGATCGGAGCTCACACCGTTAAGGTCCGCCATATCGGGAGTGTCGAGCGCGACCTTGCCAGCAGTAAACACACCTTCTTTGTAGCCCTTGGGACCAAAGGTCTGGGTGGTGGAATCACCCGTCATGGTGTCGCTGCCGGTGCCCCCATCCATCGTGGAAAGGAACTGGGTGATACCAGCGAAGAGAATGCCAGAGGCTTGACGCAGCGTATCGTCGCCGGCGCCACCGGAGAGGTAGTTGCCGATGTTGCGGAGGAAACCGGAGTAATCATCGATTTCGTCAGCGCCGATGCCACCGGAAAGGGTGGTGTCAATCGACTGGACAGCTGCGAAGTTGATTTTGTCGTCGCCGAAGTCGCCGCTGATCAGGGTGTCAATCGCTTCGAGAGCGGCAACATTGATGGAGTCGTCGCCTTTGCCGCCATAGATGGACGAGTCCTTGAGCTCAAGATCAAGCAGGATAAGGGTGTCAGAGCCCTGGTTGCCGTTGATTTCCGAGTTCAGAGTGATGCCGGAGAGACCAATGATGTAGTCGTCGCCTTTGCCGCCGTAGATGGAGGTTTGATCAAGGTTGCGGGCCCAGGCAAACACGTCCTGACCTTCGTTGCCATACGCAACGGAACGATTGAAGGCTGTGGAATCGTTGCCTTCGATGCCATTGAAGAAAAAGACGTCGTCGCCTTTGCCGCCAAAGAAGGTGGACTTGGATACTTCCTGAGCTTCGACGATTACGGCTTCGACGCCCAGGCTGACAATGTCGGTGAGGTCGAAGGGACCGTCGCTGTTGAGATTCAGGAAGTAGTCAACAGCGGCGTCGACGACCTGGCCAACGACGGAAGTGTCATTTCCACCCAAGTCGACCAAGCTGCCGTTGAAGCTCTTGACCGATTCATTGATGTAAACGACGTCGGTGCCATCTGCTGCGGGAGAAGTACCGTCAGCTTTGACGATGACTTTTGAATATGCAGCGTCGGCGGTCAGGGAGCTGAGGATGATCAGGTCATTGCCGCCGTCGCCCCAGAATTGGTCGCCAACGGCCGACTGGGTGTTGATGTAGAGCTTGTCGTTGCCGGCTCCACCGTAGACGGAAGTATTTTGGATTTCCGTGGAGTTGGAGACGATTACATCGTTTCCTGTATTGCCGTTGATCGAGGAGTTGAGCAGATCGGCGTCGATTTGAAGGTAATCGCTGCCTGCGAGCAAGTTAATTTCAACTTCTTGCTGACCGGGAAGGTCAATGAAGATGTTGTCGTTACCGTCTGAACCGTTCTGGGTGTAGGTCATGGTTGTTGGGTTGTGGGACAGAGTCCTCTCACTTCTGATTATAGCAAGGATTGGGCGGTCTGACCGTGTGACGGGGGCAAAAGTGTCTGGTTTCTGACGCGTCTTTGCTCGTGTTACTTGGTTTACGCTCTCTTAGTTCTTGGCTTGCCTGGGCGGGCCGATCAGCGCAGGCGTCGAATCGAGTCAGCCTTGTCCTGGAAGCCGCCCAGCAGCATTTGCAGGTACGACACCTTGCGCAGCTTAATGTTTGCTGTGAGTGACATGCCGGCTTGCAGGGGCAGGGTTTTGCCGGATTTGAGCTTCAGCTGCTGGGAATTAAGCTTAATATCGGCTGGGAACCGATAGGTTTTGATCAGGTCGTCAGGAGGCAGCGCATCTGATGCAATTTTTACAACTTTGCCCTGGATGACGCCAAAATCACTGGCGGGGAAGGAGTCGATGCTGATGTCAGCAACCTTGCCGACCGAGACAAAGCCAATCTGATCGCTGGGGATCGTTACCCTGGCCATCAACTGGTCGAACGGCACGATCTTCATGATCGGCTCGCTGGATTGGGCTACAAACCCCGGTGTGGTGGGCTTGAGGGCAAAGACCACTCCATTCACGGGTGATTTGATCGCCTGATAGCGAATGTTGACATTGAGCTCAGCCAGCTCATTGCTGAGCTTGGTGATTTCGGCCTCGAGCTGTTGGGTGGACTGCAGCAAAATGGCCTGTTGGCGCAGACGTTCAATCTTGCTTTGATCGAGTTGGCCTTTGACTTCCTCGACCTTGTTTTTCTGCTGGAGATACTGCATTTCTGCCGTGGCTCCTTCTTTGGCTAGGGTTTGATAGCGATCCATCATTTCGCGATTGAGCCCGAGGTTGCGACCCAGCACTTCTTGTTCGGATTTGTTCAGTTCGAGATAGCGTGACAGCTCGTTGTACTTGAGCACCAGCTCTCTTTTCTTCAGAGAGACAGTGCGTCTCAACGATTGTTGCCGGTCCATCGTCGATTCGGCGTCCAGACGCATCAGGACTTGACCGGCTTTGACGGTGTCACCGTTGCGAACAAGGATTGATTTGGCGATGCCGCCGACGGGCATCTGAACCTCCTTGACCTGGCCAACGGGCTCCAGTTTTCCCGCGGCCACGACGATCTCCTCGGTTTTGGCGAGGCAGAGCCAGCCAATGCCGAAGGCTGTGGTGGCGATCAATGTCCAGGTGACGGAGCGAGCCCAGAAGCTGGACTGGGTGAGATGCACATCGTCCTGGCTGGATGATGTGAGTTTTTGCTCAATACTGTTCTGGGCTTTGCGTAACAGGGATCCAGGTGTTTGCATCTTTTTCATCAGTCGGAACCCTGTTGGCGAAAGAGTGCGTAATACCGGCCCCTCAGGGCCATAAGCTCATCGTGGGTGCCGCTTTCGGCGATTAAGCCTTGATGCATCAAGATGATCCGATCTGCATTGCGGATCGTGTTGAGTCGATGGGTGATGAAGAACACAGTGCAGCCGGAAAGCTCTTGGCGCAGATTGTCGCAGACAATCTTTTCGGTTTCATAGTCAAGGGCGCTGGTGGCCTCATCCAGCACCAGAAGCTTCGGATTGCTCAGCAAGGTGCGCGCGATCGCCAGCCTCTGGCGCTGGCCACCGCTGAGCGCCCCACCCCGTTCGCCCACATTGGTGCTGTAGCCGGAAGGTAGTTCCATGACGAAGTCGTGGGCCATGGCAATCCGAGCTGCGCGCACAATGGCATCGCTGGAGGAATCAGGATCGGTGAGGGCGATGTTTTCGGAAACGGATCCGGCGAACAGCAGAGGATCTTGGGGAACAATGCCGATCTGCCGGCGCAGGGAATAAAGCTCGACTTTGTCGATGTCATAGCCATCAATCAACAGTCTTCCTGACTGGGGTGCATAGAGGCGGGGCAGCAATTTCATCAAGGTGCTCTTGCCGCTGCCGCTTTGGCCGACGATGCCCACGAAGGTGCCGGCTTGCACTTCAAAGGTGATGTTTTTTAGAATCAGCGGAGCACCCTTCTGGAAGCTGAAGTCGACACCTTCAAACGTGACTCTGCCGTGGATCGGAGGAAGGGGAATTTTCTGTTGATCAGTTTCAGTGGATTCCACCGGTGTATCGACCACGTCGGCGAGGCGTTCCATCGACACCTTCAACTCCTGGATGTTCTGCCAGATGCTGGAAAGTCGCAGGAGTGGTTGAGTGACGTAGCCACTGATGATGCGGAAAGCAATCAGTTGACCGAGTGTGAGTTCGCCTTTGAGAACCATGGCGGCACCAAGCCAGAGCACCAGCAGTTGCGAAAGTTTCTGGAGCACCTGACTGGTCTGGCTCAGGGCCGTACCTGTCATCGTGCGCTCGAAGCTGCGACTGATGTACTTGGCGTAGAAATCTTGCCATTTCCAACGGCTCACCATCTCGACGTTTTGCGCCTTCACGGTTTGAATACCGGTGAGCACCTCGACGAGGTGGGACTGGGTGCGGGCGTTTTCGACAGCGGTTTGACGCAACTGCCGACGAAACAGAGGGCTGCCCAGCACCGTGAGCAGAATCTGAATGGGCACCACAGCCAAGGCAACAATGGTGAGTACCCAGCTGTAGATCATCATCACCGCGATGTAGATCACGGAAAAGATGGAGTCGATGATGGTCGTCAGGCCTTGGCCGGTGAGGAAGTTGCGAATCTTCTCCAGTTCGGCCACCCGTGAAGACAGCTCACCAACGGGGCGTTTTTCGAAGTAACCAAGCGGCAACCTCAGCAAGTGGTCGATCACTTCAGCACCCAGGCGCATGTCGATGCGGTTGGTGGTTTCCGTGAACAGGAAGGTGCGCAGGCTGGTGATCACCCCCTCCAGCAAGGTGACCGCCACCAAGGCAATGCCGAGCACCTGCAAGGTGTCCAGGCTGCGCTGGGAAATCACCTTGTCGATGATCACCTGGATCAGCAACGGATTGGCGAGCGTGAACAGCTGCACCACGAAGGAAGCGAGCAGCACCTGCAGCAGAACGGTGCGATACCGGCGCATCGCCGGCCAGAACCAGCTCACGCCAAAGCGTTCTTCCGGGCTGCCCACTGTGCGTTCGACCAGCAGCAGTTCGATCCCTTCCGGATAGCGTTCGTGAACTTCGTCATGGGAGAGGTGGACCCAGCCCTCGCCTGGGGAGGCGATGGTGAGGCCGCGGGCATCGCAGGCGGTGATCAGGGCGAAGGATTGACCCCAGACCAGTAAGGATGGGGTCTGGATGCGGCTGGATGCACTGGTGGGCACCCGCACCCCGACCACATGCAGGCCCATGGAGGCCGCCAACTGGCCACAGGTCTGCAGATTCAGAGTTTGACCGCGGCGGATCAGGTCGCGCAGCGTTTTCTCGATCGAGTCTTTGCGGAACGGCAGCTTCATGGAGCTGGCCAGCATCTGGAAGCAGGCCTGGGCTTCCTCAAGCGGTCCCTGGCCGCGGATCAGCCGCAGTCGTTGGGAGGGGTTGTCCTGGCCAATATCGAGGGAGCTGGCAACCGGCAGGGCAGGCGCGGCCTCGATCGAGTGGATGCCGGCGGCCAGGGCACTGGCCTGGTCGAGAGCGGCGATCGTCGTGGGGTCATCGCTGCCTTCATCGAGGCAGGCCTTCGGCAGGCTCAGCAGCCTGGCCGGAAAGGGTGGCCTTGTCTTGGGCAGCGAGCTCTGCGGATCAAGGGGATCGCCAGGTTGCAGTCCTTCCAGATTGGCGCTGGAGACCAGCACCACCTGATCAGCGGGAACGGCCCGAAGCGCTTCGTCGGTCGGGGTGAGCAAGCGGGCTTCTGGAGACCAGCGCTCAAAGTTTTCGCGCAGCTGGCCTGGTGCGCGGGCACTGCGCTCCCGAATGGCCTGGAGCACGGCAAAGATTTCTGACGACCAGACCTGGCTGGAACACCAGTCCCGAAAGCTGGGCTCAGCGGTGTAGAGGTCGAGGATGAGGCGATCGGGGATGGCGGCGGCGATCAACTCCGTGGACGCGCTCACCTCCTCGCAGGGGGAAGCACGCAGCAGCGACACGAGGCCAACAACGCTGCCGGGGCCAATCTTGCCCAGCGGAATCAGCTTGCCCTGGGCTCTGGCGGTTTGGCGGGCCTGGCCTTGCTGGATCACCAGCACCTGGGCAGGCAGCACCTTGGAATCGGCCAGCAGCTGGCCGACACGGAACTGCACCAGGCTGGATTGGTCCTGGAGGGCTGCCAGGCTCTGTTCCCCCAGGCCCTGAAATGCAGGATGCCCCAAGAGCTCTGCAGCAGGAGAGACCGTCATCGGGCGGGAACCGGCGTGGCGAATAGCTCTGCCATGTTACGGGTCAGCTCCTGCTGAATACTCTCATCGAACAGTTCCATGGCCATTTGCTCGGCGATGGCGTTGCTGAAGATGGCGGGAATGAACTGCTCCAGCCGAGCCACGAGCCACCACTGCTCGATCGGGAACGGTTCCAGCAGGTGCCTGGGCTCACTGCTCATCAGCTTCTCGGCCAGGATCGGGTGTGCCTGGTTCATGGGCTTGGGTCCAATGATGCCGTGACTGGCTTTTTCGGGGCCTTCGCTGTATTGAGCGGCAACCTCGGCGAAGGTGGCTTCGCCGTCCAGGATCCGCAGGTACAGCTCCCTGGCCAGCATGCCATCTTGAACGCGGACAAGGCTGTACACGACTTGATCGAGCTGCTTTTTGCGGCTGAGGAAGCGGGCTTCCGCCTTGTCCAGGTAGTGGGTGAGGCAGTGCTGCCGGATGCGTAGCGGCAGGCTGATCTGCCAGACAAGGTCAGCCTGGGACAGCCCCTGGCTCTGCAGGTAGCTGGTCAGCTCCCCCTCGCTGGCCAGGCGGTTCTGCTGCAGGAAAAGGGTTTTGGCCTTTTCAAGGTCTTCGTCAGAGACCACCTCCTCGGAGACGGCCTCGGCAATCAGCTGGCGCTGGACGAGGTTGCGAAGCAGTTGGTGGCGGCTCAGGAGAGCCACAGTGGCGGCAGGAATGCCTTGAAGCGATTCGATCATCCGCTAGATTCTACAGCCTCTGCTCAGGCAGGGCTCCAGCTGACGGTTTGACAAACGGCGCCGCCATGGTGCATGTTGTCCTTGCCGGCGATGCCGGAGGAAAGAGGCTCCGATGTTGAATCGGTGACTTTCATTCATGCGGATGTAGCTCAGTGGTAGAGCATCTCCTTGCCAAGGAGAGGGTCGAGAGTTCGAATCTCTTCATCCGCTTATTAACAGGCTTTCGATTTACTCCTTCCAGGTGACGGATTGAGTTGGCTGTTATTTGTCTGTGTTGAATCCAGATCTGTGGTCGAGCTGCATCAGTCGTTGGCTCTCGACGCTTCGGAATCCCAGCCGCTCGTAGAAGCCGCTGCTGTTGGTCGTCATCAGGTATACCCGTTCACTGGCGATCAGGGGTGGAGCCTCCAGCAGGGCCTCGACGACGCGTCGACCCAGCCCCAGACCCTGATGGTCCTGAGTGACGACCACGTCCCAAAGCACGGCCCGGTAGATGCCATCGCTGGTCGCCCGGCCAAAACCCACCAGCCGAAGCCCATCCCAGGCGGTCACCGCGGCCTGGCTGCCCACCAGCATGCGGCGCAGGTCGGCGCAGCTGCGCCCCTGAGCCCAGAAGCTGCCGCTTTCGAACAGATTCCGCAGCTGGCCCATGGCCCTGCAGGGCCGTAAGCCGGGGCCCAGTCCCAGCCGCAGACTCCGCGCACCGGCACGATGACGGATCAGGCGGATCAAGTGCTTGAACTGGAGCGAAGGCCCCCATTGTGAACGTTGGCCTTGGCTGGCCCCGGAGCTGGGGGCCTGCGGTGACGGGGGGCGTCTTCCGGGTCCCGATTGAGCCCCAGAACCCTTCCCATCACTGCCATCTTCGGCTCCAGCTTCTGCGTCCCAAGTGTTAAGCTGGCTCGATTCGATCGGCTTTTTCCATGCTCAAGCTGCTGCTGGGCGATCCCAATGCCCGGAAGCTGAAGCGCTACGAGCCGCTGGTTTCCGATATCAACCTGCTTGAAGAGGAGATCACTCCCCTCTCGGACGACCAGTTGCGTGGCCTCACGGCCGAATTCCGCCAGCAGCTGCAGAAGGCCGAGTCCCCCAGCCGCCAGAGGGCCCTGCTGGACGAGCTGCTGCCTCAGGCCTTTGCCGTGGTGCGTGAGGCCGGCAAGCGCGTGCTGGGCATGCGTCACTTTGATGTGCAGCTGATCGGTGGCATGGTGCTGCATGGAGGGCAGATCGCCGAGATGAAGACGGGCGAGGGCAAAACCCTGGTGGCCACCCTGCCGGCCTACCTCAACGCGCTGACAGGGCGCGGTGTGCACGTCGTCACCGTGAACGACTATCTGGCCCGGCGCGATGCCGAGTGGATGGGGCAGATCCACCGCTTCCTGGGGCTGTCGGTGGGCCTGATCCAGCAGGACATGCCCCCGTCAGAGCGCCGTCGCAACTATGGATGTGATATCACCTACGCCACTAACTCGGAGCTGGGTTTCGATTACCTGCGCGACAACATGGCGAATGACATCGTCGAGGTGGTGCAGCGGGATTTTCACTTCTGCGTCATCGACGAGGTTGATTCGATCCTGATCGACGAAGCCCGCACCCCCCTGATCATTTCGGGTCAGGTCGAGCGGCCGCAGGAGAAATATCGCAGTGCCGCGGCGATTGCCGAGCAGCTGGAGCGGGCCGCCGAGATGGGCAAGGACGGCATTGACCCCGAAGGCGATTATGAGGTGGATGAGAAGCAGCGCAATGTCACCCTCACGGATGAGGGCTTCGCCAAGGCTGAGCAGCTGCTGGGTGTCGCCGACCTCTATAACCCGGCTGATCCCTGGGCCCACTTCATCAATAACGCTCTCAAGGCTAAGGAGCTATTTGTCAAGGACGTCAATTATATCGTCCGCTCTGGCGATGCTGTAATTGTCGATGAGTTCACTGGCCGGGTGATGCCCGGTCGTCGCTGGAGTGATGGTCTGCATCAGGCAATCGAAGCGAAGGAAGATCTGGAAATCCAACCCGAAACCCAGACCCTTGCCAGCATCACCTATCAGAATTTCTTCCTGCTTTATCCCCGCCTGGCCGGCATGACCGGTACGGCCAAGACCGAAGAGGTGGAGTTTGAAAAAACCTACAAACTTGAAGTCACGATTGTTCCTACGAATCGCTCCCGTTCCCGCAGCGACTGGACCGATCAGGTGTACAAGAGTGAGACGGCCAAATGGCGTGCTGTCGCACTCGAAACCTCCGAGATCCACAAGATTGGACGGCCGGTATTGGTGGGCACCACCAGCGTCGAGAAGTCAGAGCTGCTTTCCGCCTTGCTGGCCGAGCAGCAGGTGCCTCACAATCTGCTCAATGCCAAGCCCGAAAATGTGGAGCGCGAGGCTGAGATTGTGGCCCAGGCGGGTCGTGCTGGAGCGGTGACCATCGCCACCAACATGGCTGGTCGTGGCACCGACATCATTCTGGGAGGCAACAGCGACTACATGGCGCGCCTCAAGCTGCGCGAGGTGCTTCTGCCTCGGTTGGTGCGTCCTGAAGAGGGGCACAAGCCGCCGATTCCGCTGCAGCGCCAGCTTGAGGGCGGTGGTGGTTTCGGTGCGGCTGCCCCCTCGGCCACCGCCCCCTCGGAGGCCCGAGCGATGGGCAGCCTCTATCCCTGCAGCCTGTCCCCGGACACCGATGAGGCGCTGGGTGCTCTGGTGCGCCAACTGGTGACCAGTTGGGGCGATCGGGCGCTCACCGTGCTTGAGCTGGAGGATCGCATCGCGCTGGCAGCGGAAAAGGCCCCCACCGATGATCCCCAGATTCAGATGCTGCGCGACCTGATCGCCACCGTCAAGGGCGAGTACGACACGGTGGTCAGGCAGGAAGATGCCCAGGTGCGCCAGTCGGGGGGGCTGCATGTCATCGGCACGGAGCGCCATGAATCGCGGCGGGTTGACAACCAGCTGCGTGGCCGGGCAGGCCGCCAGGGGGATCCTGGTAGTACTCGTTTCTTCTTGTCGCTGGAAGATAATCTGTTGCGTATCTTCGGCGGCGAACGGGTGGCTGGCTTGATGAATGCCTTCCGTGTTGAGGAGGATATGCCAATTGAATCTGGCATGCTCACTCGTTCCCTTGAGGGCGCTCAGAAGAAGGTCGAAACCTATTACTACGACATCCGTAAGCAGGTGTTTGAGTATGATGAAGTTATGAATAATCAACGCAAGGCCGTCTATGCTGAGCGGCGGCGTGTGCTGGAGGGCCGTGAGCTTAAGCAGCAGGTGATTGGCTATGGAGAGCGCACGATCGACGATATTGTTGAGGCCTATGTGAATCCTGACCTGCCGCCGGAAGAGTGGGATCTGGATCGGCTCGTGCAGAAGGTGAAGGAGTTTGTTTATCTCCTTGAGGACCTATCCCCCGAGCAGGTTCGAGGTCTTTCGATGGAGGAGCTCAAGGCCTTCCTGCAGGAGCAGATGCGCAATGCTTATGACATCAAGGAGGGTCAGGTCGAGCAGATGCGTCCTGGCCTGATGCGGGAAGCGGAGCGCTATTTCATTCTGCAGCAGATTGATACCCTATGGCGCGAGCATTTGCAGGTGATGGATAGTTTGCGTGAATCGGTCGGACTGCGTGGTTATGGTCAGAAGGATCCGCTGATTGAATACAAGAACGAGGGCTACGATATGTTCCTAGAGATGATGACCCAGATGCGCCGTAATGTGATCTACTCGATGTTCATGTTCCAGCCCCAGCCTGATCCTGCCGCCCAGACAGCGACGGCCTGAGTTCGGGGGGCTTGAGGGCCAGGTTGCAGGCTCCGGTTGCAACCGTCGTGGTGGTGGACAGAATTCGAAGAGCTTTGAAGTCGATGACGCGATGCAAATAGTGTTGGCCCTTGGGGCCCATCACCCAGATGCCTCCACCGATGAAATAGAGGCCAGGCCACAGGGCACCTTGGATGTGGAACGTCACTGTCCAGAGGGTGCCAGCGCTGATATGGCTGATGCCGTCGTCTCCTGCCGGAAAATTCTGGCCACTGATACGCAAACCGCTGTTGTTGGCGATGTGGTAGCCCATGCTGATATCTTTCAGGTCTTCTGCTGCGAAGTAGTCAAAGCTGAGGCTGAAGCTTTCGCCGATGGGAATATGGTTGGCTTCCTTGCCATTGAGGAGGCTGATGCGCAGCTCCTCAATGCGGGCTCCCCGATCTGGATAGACCACAGTGGAGCTTGGCTTCAGACGGCTGTCCAGCCAAGCCTTGATGTTGGGGGCCGCTAGGGTTGCAGGGATGGCAGTTGGCTCTGCTTCGCTGGTTTCTGTTGCTGGGCTGGTCGGTTCCGGGTCCTCATTCTCCAGCTCTGCTTGTTGTTGATCGGCCTTCAGACGGTGATGGTCCTCGATGGCCTGATCCCATTCGTTGTCAGGAGCATTAATGAGTCGCTGATAGATTACGGTGACGGTCGATGGTTTGCCCATCAGCCGCGCTCGACCTTTGTGTAGCAATAGGGCTTCGTCGCAGTGCTGAATGATTTGAGGGCAGCTGTGGGTTACCAGCAGGATGGAGGTTCCGTTTCCTTTGAGTTTTTCGATATGGGCGTAGCATTTTTTCTGAAACAGTTCATCACCCACGGCAAGGGCTTCATCGACGATCAGAAGATCGGGGTTGATGTGGGCTTGAACGCTGAATGCCAGCCGTACAACCATGCCGCTGGAGTAGGTCTTGACAGGCTGATCGATGAATTCACCGATGTCGGCAAAGGCTAAGATATTATCAAGTTGACGATCGACTTCGGCCTTGCGTAAGCCCAGCAGTGTGGCATTGAGGTAAACATTTTCGCGGCCGCTGAACTCCGGATTGAAGCCGCTGCCCAATTCGAGCAAAGCTCCGATGCGTCCATGGGTTTCCACCGAGCCCGTGGTTGGGGTGAGGGTGCCACAGATCAGTTGTAGCAAGGTGCTCTTGCCGGAGCCGTTGCGCCCCACGATGCCCATGGTGCAACCACGCTTGAGCTCAAAGCTCAGAGATTGCAGTGCCCAGAACTCCTGGTATCTCGTTTTCTTTGAGCGCGAAAGCGCCTGGAAAAGCCGATCTCGAGGGTGGGCATAAATACGATAGTTTTTGCTGAGATTCTCGGCCCGCAAGGCCACATTCCCTTCAGAGGACATCGGCGAATCCACGGCGGGCGACAGTGAAGGATCGGTAGCTGAATTCACAGAGGTAGATGCTGATCAGGACGACGACAGTCAGGGTGAGGACGTTGGGCATGATGCCTCTGATCAGGATATGCCTTGTTTGCTCGATAATCCAAACCAGGGGATTCAGCGCGAGAATGGGTTGCCAGCGTATTGGCAGGGAGCTCAAAGGGTAAAATACTGCACTCAGAAACATCATCATGTTGGTGACAACCCCCACGATCTGTCCGATGTCGCGAAGATAAACTCCTAGTGCCGATAGCACCCACGATAGCGATAGTGACCAGCAGAAAAGTGGAATCCAGAGTAGCGGTAGCCATAGGGATGTGGCCGGGATGTAGTGGGCCGTGATCAGTTGGAAGACCCCAAGGACTACCAGGCTGGTTGCTGCGTGGAAGCCAGCCGAGGCCACGGTTACGGCTGATAGAATTTCGAGCGGAAAAATTACCTTGGTAACGTAGTTTGAGTTTTCCGGTATTAGTTGGGGGGCTTTGTTGACGCTTTCCGCGAACACGTTGAAGACGATCAAGCCAGCAAAAAGATTGACTGCAAACCCCATAGTTCCGGAGCTGCTCAGATTGTCCCAGCGTGATTTGAATATTCCTGAAAACACGAAGGTGTAGACGGCCAGCATCAGCAGTGGTGTCAGGAGGCTCCAAAGCCAGCCCAGGGCTGAGCCCTTGTAGCGGCCGATGACGTCTCTGATCGTGAGTTGCCACCACAATTCTCTGTACTTCCAGAGGCGATCAGCAAAGCGAAGGCGTATCGGCATTGGGTTTGTTGATAAATCGTTGATTTCGAGTGGCGGGAGGATCGTGGGCCTTCCCCTGCTCTTCCTGCGAACCGATTGCTGCAGTCAGGTTGGCTTAGCCTGACATAGAGGAAGCGGGGAGGATTGTTGTCTGCCTGGACGCTGGAAGTTGGCTTTCGGCATCGCTCTTCAGGATTCTTCCCCCAGAAACTCCAGGATCTCCCGATCGCGCAGGCTCTGGGACCGGCCGGCACAGGCTTCCGCCAACGGCCTGCCAGCTGCGACTTCCCGCAGGCAGGCCTGGGTGCGGGCCAGGTCGTTCTCCAGGCTGTCGATGCGCTCCATCAGGTTGCGGATCACCCTGGCCTCAGCATCAGGCAAGGCCGAGTGGGCCAGCGGATCGATGCGCACGCCCGATTGATGGATCACCCGCCCCGGAATGCCCACCACCGTGCTGTCGGCTCCGACGTCGCGCAACAACACCGAGCCCGCGCCGATGCGGGTGTTGGAGCCCACCGTGATCGCACCCAGCACCTTGGCACCGGCTCCCACCACGACGTTGTCCATCAGCGTGGGATGGCGCTTGCCGTGCTGCTTGCCGGTGCCTCCCAGGGTGACGCCCTGATACAGCAGGCACTGGTCGCCGATCACGGCCGTTTCGCCGATCACGACGCCCATGCCGTGGTCGATGAAGACGCCCCTGCCGATGCGGGCACCGGGATGGATCTCCACACCGGTGAGACCGCGGCTGAGCTGGCTCAGCAGCCGTGCGGGCAGGGGCAGGCGCAGCTGCCAGAGACGATGGCTGAGGCGGTGCAGCACCAAGGCGTGGAAGCCTGGGTAGCAGAGCAGGATCTCGAGCGTGCCGCGGCAGGCTGGATCGCGCTCCTTGATGATCGCCAGGTCGGCTCGGATGGCGTGCAGCAGCATGGAGCGGTCCCTCAGGTGGGCGGAGCGACCGACTGCACGTCGGTGAGCGGGAAGTCGTCGCCCTTGTAGAGGAGAGGCTCCTCTAGGGCCTTGGCCAGGGCGTAGCTGAAGCAGTCGCCCAGGTTGAGGTTGGCGGCATGGCGGCCCTTGCCGTACCTGCGCCAGCCTTGCAGGGCCCATTCCACGTGGCCTGGGGTGAGAGCAATCGGTGTGATCTGCCCCAGTTGTAGCAGCAGCCGCAGTTCTCGTAGTCCCGCCTCCCCGAGGGCGCGCAGGATGACGAACTGGCTTTCCACCAGCGTGGCCGTGCTGATGTGTTTGGGTTCATCCCGGCTGAGCTGGTCGAGAAACTGGCCGGCCTCCGCCTCCGCCAGCAGCACGGCTAGCAGGGCAGAGCTGTCGATCACCATGGCAGCCCTGCCTCGTCGTAGAGCTCGGCTTCGATCCGGCGCCTGTCCTGGGTGTCGGTCTGCCTCAGGTTGCGGCAGCGTTCGAGCAGATCGTCCAGGGCTTGCCGGCGTGCCTGTCGGCTGGCGGCGCTGTTGGGGTCATGGGTCCGCTTCAGCTCGGCGGCAAGGGCATGGCGAACTGCGTCGGTCACACTGCTGCCCCGCCTGGCGGCCAGCTCTCTGGCCATGGCATGCACCTGGGAATCCTTGATGTTCATCCCCATGAACCGACCCCACAGCTGGGAGGGTAGAAAGCCTCGTGATTCTACCTGGAACGGTGCTGTGGCGGAGCAGTTCGCTTCGAGGCTCGCCGCTCTGGATCAGGCCGCCAGCAGGCCGATTTCCTTGCGCAGCTGGTTGATCGTGGCGCTGCCCAGGTAGCTCTTGGCGCAGTGCACCACCGGTAGCCGCATCAGCTGGGCCCGGTTCTGGCGCAGGGTCTGCTCCACCAGGGGCAGGCTGGGGCGGTCGCAGAGCACATGACTGGCCGCCCGCAGCAAGGCCAGCAGGCGGCTGCCGGTGTCGGGGTTGGCCGTCATCACCAACAGCTCATTGCCGCGCATGCTGTGCAGAATCACCTCAGCTGCCCGCAGGATGCCGGGGCTGATGCTGACCAGGCCGACGCAGCTGCCGGAGCGCAGCTCCTTGAGCAGGTCGAGTTCCTGGCGGAAATCGTTGAGATCAACGGCCACGGCCCGCACGCCGTGGTTCTTGGCAATCTCCTCCACCGGCTGCAGGAAGTACCGGCTGGTGACCACCGTGCCATTGCTGGAGCTCTCCAGCACGGCTTCGAGCTCCTCCATCGGTACCACTTCCACCGGCACCTCCAGATTGGGGGTCAGTTCCTCGGCGATCAGCATCGAGGCGCCGATGTCCTCGCGGGGCGTGGACACCAGCACGCGGGCGCCGCAACGCAGGCGCCAGTCGATTTCAGGGGTGAGCAGTTCGCGGGCCTGCTGCAGGGTGCAGCCGGCATTGAGCAAGCCATCGACGCTCTGGCGCACCTCCCGGTCGATGTCGGGGAGGCTCTTGGAGCGCAGCCCCGGCGGTGGCTTGATTTCGCGGGGCTTCTGCTGATCGCGCACATAGATGCCCGAGCCGGCCATCGCCTCGACGACGCCATCGGTCTCGAGCTGGCGGTAGACCTTGCTGATCGTGTTGCGATGCAGGCCCGTCTGCATGGCCAGTTGCCGGGTACTCGGCAGCCGGTGGCCCGGCGGATAGTGCCGGGCGGCGATCGCAAAGCAGATCTGGTTGTACAGCTGGGTCGACGCCGGGATGTCGCTTTCCTGCTGGATATGGAATCGCACGCCGGGTGGGCCAGATGGACGCCCGGCCACCCTAAGGAGCTTTGGCCCCCGTGACAATTCCTGCGTTGGCATACGAGCATGTGCCGGGCTGTGCCGGTTGCTGTGGACGACACCTTGATTTCTGCTGTTGTTCCTGAGGCTGGCCCAGGTGTCCACGGGTCGTGGCAGCTGCTGCCACCGCTTCTGCCGGCCCAGGTGCCGCTGCGGGCCTGGCTGGCCTGCCCTGCAGGGGACAGTCTTCCCAGGGGAGGGGTGCTGGTTCTGCCGGAGGTGTTCGGCGTCAACGCCTGGGTGCGCAGCGTCGCAGCCAGGCTGGCGGCCCAGGGTTATGTCGCCCTGGCTGTGCCTCTGTTCGCTCGCACGGCGCCGGAGCTGGAGCTCGGCTACGACGAGGCCAGCCTCTTGCAGGGGCGCTCCCACAAGGAGCGGACGACGATGACGGAGCTGCTGCTGGATCTGGGGCAGGCGGCCGATTGGCTGCGCAGCCGGCTGGGGACGGCCGCTGCGCCCCTCGGCTGTGTCGGTTTCTGTTTCGGCGGCCACGTGGCGCTGCTGGCGGCCACCCTGCCCCAGGTGGGGGCCAGCTGCGCTTTCTACGGCGCCGGTGTGGCCTCAGGACGCCCCGGCGGCGGCCCGCCCAGCCTCGAGCTGGTGCCGGCGATCAGGGGGCGCCTGCTGTGCCTCTGCGGTGATCAGGACGGGCTGATTCCGGAGTTCGATCTGCAGGCGATCGAGACGGCGTTGCAGGGCAGTCGCCATCGCCTGATCCGGGTGCCCGCAGCGGGACACGGCTTCATGTGTGAGGCCAGGGACACCTTCCGGGCGCCGGCGGCCTCCCTGGGTTGGCAGCAGATGCTGGCGCTGTTTGCCGAGGAGCTGGGGCGGCCTGCGGCCCCTTGAGCCCCAACCGGGCTCGGTCGGCGCCCTTGGTGGCTGAGTGGCCTGGCAGTGTTTCAGGCCAGGAGCTGTTGCTGAGCTTGGGGCCCTGGCAGCGGCTCAGGTGCCCGGGGTTTTGATCACCCGCAGGGGAGTGGGCACAGGGATGGCTGCAGCCGCGGAGCCTGGCTTGCCACCACCCTTGCCGGCGGATTGTTTGCGGGGGCTGAGGAACATGATCATGTTGCGGCCCTCCCGCTTGGGCAGCTGCTGGATCTCGGCGCTCTCCTCAAGGTCTTTGGCCATGCGCAGCAGCAGCACCTCAGCCAGAGCGGTGTGCTGAATCTCCCGGCCCCGGAAGATCACGGTGCACTTGACCTTGTCGCCGGCCTTGAGAAAACGCACGGCCTGACCGATGCGCACCTGGTAGTCGTGCGAGTCGATCTTGTAGCGCATCTTGACTTCTTTGACCTCGGTCTGGTGCGACTTCTTCTTGGCTTCCTTGGCCTTCTTTTCCTGCTCGAACTTGTATTTGCCGTAATCCATGATCCGGCAGACCGGTGGATCGGCTTTCTCGCTGACGAGAACCAGATCCAGCTCACGATCGCGGGCCACATCCAGGGCCTCTTCGCGCGTGATCACTCCCAGTTGACTGCCGTCGGCATCGACCACCCTCAGGTTGGGGTAGTTGATGCGATCGTTGATGTTGGGCAGCTCCCGGACGGGAGCCCGGCGGTCAAAACGGGGACGGGGAGGCATTCAACGCGGCGATTAGTCAGTCAGCCTAGACCTTGCTGGGCCGCCAGCACAGCCTCCTGCAGCAGATCGGCACCTACGAGCCACTGGGGTTGGTGCTGGCGGCGGAACCAGGTGCGTTGCCGTTTGGCGAACTGGCGGGTGCGTCGCTCGCTGAGGGCGATCGCGGTGGGCCGATCGAGCTCCCCCTGTAGCAGGCGTCTGGCTTCGTCGTAGCCGATTGTCTGCAGCAACGGGCAGTCGGCGCCATAGCGCTCGATCAGGCCTTCGGTTTCGGCCACCAGGCCATCGTCATAGAGCTGCAGGGTGCGGCTGGCGATGCGCTGGCTCAGATCCGGCGGATCGAGGGCCAGTTCGATCACCCGCCAGGGGGGCGGGTTGCGGCGCTGTTGCTGGCTCAGGGGGCGGCCGGTGGCATAGATCACCTCCAGGGCCCTCTGGGTGCGGACCGCGTCCAGGGGCATGATCCGACCGGCCGCCTCGGGGTCGGCCTGGTGCAGCAGGCGATGGCAGTGGGACTGGCCCAGGGCGGTGAACTGTTGCCGCAGCTGGGGCTGGGGAGGTACGGCCGGCGGCTGCAGACCCGCCAGCAGCGCCTTGAGATACAGGCCGGTGCCTCCCACCAGAAAGGCGACACCACGGCGATGGTGTTCGGCGGCGATGGCCGCCTTGGCCAGCAGCACGAACTCCTGCAGGTTGATCGGCTGGTCAGGATCACGCAGGTCCAGCAGTTCGTGGCGTACCCGCTGGCGCTGGGCCGCCGTCGGCTTGGCGGTGCCCACATCCATCTGCCGGTAGAGCTGGCGCGAATCCATCGACAGCACGGCCAGGTCCAGGGCCTCGGCCAGCTCCAGCGCCAGGGCGGTCTTGCCACTGGCGGTGGCACCCATCAGGGCAATCACCAGGGGGCGCTGGTCGGGGCCGTTGGTGTTGAGGGCGGATGGGGACACGGGGCAGCGGCGTCGAGGGAGAGAGGGTGAAGCGGCCGCTGGCTGGGGGCGCCTGGGTGGTGGCTTCGGAGCTTGGGCCTGGCTGGGTGCTGGTTCCGGGAGCGGGCGGAACGGGCGCGGCAGGGCGGGGTGGCTGAGGCGGGAGGGGAGAAGGACCGCATGGGCCTGTCCCTGTGTAGACGATGAGCCTGAGGGCCCTCGTTGGCGATCGGCGCCGATCGAGACGATGTGGCTGGGGAAAGCAGGTCCGCAAAAAAAAAACCGGAGACCTGGGGCTTGGAGCTTCTTGATTGCCCAGCTCGCTCCGTGGCGGTGCTTGATGCCAAAGGTCTGCCGTGTACCACCACGTGATCCAGGCCCTGGCCGGGACTGATCCAGGATCGGCGGAGCTTTCTGGGTCATCAAGTTGAGCCTTGGAGCTCTTGTCGCTGACAGAGCTGAAACCCTGCGCCTCTGCCCGCCCCGCCTGGAACGTGATGGTGCAGCTCAGCGACAGCGGGGCGAGCTGCAGGCCGCAGCCAGCTGAGCGCTCGCCACGATCGGCCAACCTCGCCAGAGCGGTGCTGCCGGCGCGGTCCGGGGGGCATCGACGTCGCCCCCTTGATCCATCCGGCCGGAGGGGGCGGGATCCATCCCCCGAGCGAATTGCCCCGGAGTGGCGCCTGGCTGCCGCTCCGGGGCGGCGGTGGTAAGTTTCCCCTTGAGGAAAGGCTTCAGAGCCCCCTCGCACTGCTCCCTGCGCCCCTGTCTGCCCCGGGGTTCCGCCGTCCTGAGCCCGTTCCCTGGGGAGCCCCTTCCGAATGAGCGACGCCACCAAAGTCCAGTCCGCCTACGGCGCCGAACAGATCCAGGTGCTTGAAGGCCTGGAACCGGTGCGCAAGCGGCCGGGGATGTACATCGGCACCACCGGCCCCCGAGGCCTGCACCATCTCGTCTACGAGGTGGTGGACAACGCTGTGGATGAGGCCCTGGCCGGCCATTGCGACGCGATCCTGGTGGTGATCCACGCCGATGGCTCCGCCAGCGTCACCGACAACGGCCGTGGCATCCCCACGGACATTCACCCCCGCACCGGCCGCAGCGCCCTGGAGACGGTGCTGACGGTGCTGCATGCCGGTGGCAAGTTCGGCTCTGGGGGGTACAAGGTTTCCGGCGGTCTGCACGGCGTCGGTGTGTCCGTGGTCAACGCCCTCAGTGAGTGGGTGGAGGTCGTTGTTCATCGCCAGGGACAGGAGCATCATCAGCGCTTTGAGCGCGGCACTCCGATCGGCAGCCTCAGCGCCAAACCGGCCGCTGACCCAGACCAGACCGGCACGATGGTGCGCTTCCTGCCGGATCACGAGATCTTCAGCACCGGCATCGAGTTCGACTACCAGACGCTCTCGGGCCGGCTGCGCGAACTGGCCTACCTCAATGGTGGGGTGCGCATTGTTTTCCGGGATGAGCGGGCCGCGGCGCTCTCGGCTAGCGGAGAAGCGCACGAAGAGGTGTATCACTATCAGGGTGGCATCCGGGAGTATGTCGCTTATATGAACGCCGAGAAGGATCCGCTGCATCCAGAAATTATTTACGTCAATTCCGAAAAGGATGGCGTGCAGGTGGAGGCCGCTCTGCAGTGGTGTGTGGATGCCTACTCCGACAGTATTCTCGGCTTTGCCAATAACATCCGCACCGTTGATGGCGGCACCCATATTGAGGGTCTGAAAACGGTGCTGACCCGCACCCTCAACACTTTTGCCAAGAAGCGCGGCAAACGCAAGGATGCCGACACCAACCTGGCCGGTGAGAACATCCGCGAGGGGCTGACGGCGGTGTTGTCGGTGAAGGTGCCCGAGCCGGAATTCGAGGGCCAGACCAAGACCAAGCTCGGCAACACCGAGGTGCGCGGCATCGTGGACACCCTGGTGGGAGAAGCCCTGAGCCAGTACCTGGAATTCAATCCAGGCGTGATTGATCTGATCCTGGAAAAGGCGATTCAGGCCTTTAATGCGGCCGAGGCGGCTCGTCGAGCTCGGGAGCTGGTGCGCCGGAAATCGGTGCTGGAAAGCTCCACACTTCCTGGCAAGTTGGCTGATTGCAGCTCCCGCGATCCGAGCGAATCTGAGATCTATATCGTTGAGGGCGATTCAGCTGGAGGCTCGGCCAAGCAGGGCCGTGACCGCCGTTTTCAGGCCATCCTGCCGCTGCGAGGCAAGATTCTGAACATCGAGAAAACCGATGATTCCAAGATCTACAAAAATACTGAGATCCAGGCCCTGATCACGGCTCTTGGCCTTGGCATCAAGGGAGAAGAGTTTGACGAGAAAAATCTTCGCTACCACCGCATTGTCATCATGACCGATGCCGATGTGGATGGTGCCCACATCCGCACCCTGCTGCTGACGTTCTTCTATCGCTATCAGAAGGCGTTGGTGGAGGGTGGCTACATCTACATTGCCTGCCCGCCTCTTTACAAGGTGGAGCGCGGCAAAAACCACAATTACTGCTACAACGAAGCTGAGCTCAGGAAGGTGCTGGCTGGCTACGGTGAGAAGGCTAATTATAATATTCAGCGCTTCAAGGGTCTGGGCGAGATGATGCCCAAGCAGCTCTGGGAAACCACCATGGATCCCGGCACGCGCATGATGAAGCGGGTGGAGATCGAAGATGCCGCCCAGGCCGATCGCATCTTCACGATCCTGATGGGTGACAAGGTCGCGCCGCGGCGGGAGTTCATCGAAGCCCACAGCGCCGAGCTCGATCTCACTCAGCTCGACATCTGAAGCCATGGCATCTGCGGCCTCTCTGCGTCTGTGGCCGGCCTGGCGCTGGGCAGCTTTGCTTGGTTTCGCCCTGATGGCACCGGCGGCGCTGCCGGCCGGCGGCGGTGATCGGCGGTTGCCTGAAGTCAGGCGCCGCGAGCGGGGATTGGATCCCCTGCTGAGCCAGGCCTGCATCAGTCTGCGCTGTGCGCCGGAGCACCAGGCGCCGGAGCTCGCCCAGGTGGAATCCGGAGTGCCGTTGCGGGTGTTGCAGCACTGGCTGTCCCCGGGCGGGCGCCCCTGGCTGCGGGTGGAGGTCACCAACCTGGCTGGTGAGGCCGCCAGGGGCTGGCTGCCGGGCTGAGGCCTGTGCTTCAGGAGGGCTGCCGTTGGTGCCGATGTTGCCCCCCTTTTTCGCTGAGATAAATCGAAGTGGCCTCCTGGGAGGCCCACCCCCTCGAGGCCTGCGTCTCAGGCCGCCAGCGCCGTCTCAATCGCCTGGCTCAGTTCGGCGCTGTCCGGTTCGACGCCACTCTTGAAGCGGGCCAGCACGGTGCCATCCTTGCCCACCAGGAACTTCTCGAAGTTCCAGGCCACATCGCCGGCCGGTTCGGTCTGGGTGAGGGTGGTGTAAGGCTCGGTCTTGGCACCGGTGGCGTGCACCTTGTCGAACAGCTGGAAGCTGGCGCCGTAGGTGCTGGAGCAGAATTGCTGGATCTCCGGCAGGGTGCCGGGCTCCTGGCCGCCGAAATCGTTGCAGGGGAAGCCCAGCACGGCCAGTCCCTGAGGGCCGTAGGAGTCCTGAAGTTTCTGCAGACCGGCGTACTGGCGGGTGAAGCCGCAGCGGCTGGCCACGTTGACGATCAGCAGCACCTGGCCTGCCCATTCCCCAAGCCTGCGCTCGCCACCTTGGGCATCGCGCACGCTGATCTCGCTGACATTGACGGGCATGGGACTCTTCGACAACGCAGTGATTCTGGCGATGTGTCGCTGGGCCTGTCGCGGCTGGGAGGTGTGCTGGCCAGCTCTGCTGGGTTCAATCGACCGGTGCCACCTGGGCGGCGGCAGCCAGAGCGCCCCATAAACTCTCCATCAATGGCGGCAGGAGGGGCATGAGCGAGGGTTCCGCCGTAGCTGAGGTGGTGGCCCGCCAGCTCGAGGGCCTGCTGGAAGCCAGCAACTACGACGGCGCCAAGTTGCTGATGCAGCCGGTGCAGCCCGTCGATGCGGCAGAAGCGATCGGCACCCTGCCCCGCACCCTCCAGGCCCTGGCCTTCCGGCTGTTGCCGAAGGACGAGGCGATTGAGGTGTATGAGTACCTGGAGCCCTCCGTGCAGCAGAGCCTGTTGGAGCGCCTGCGCTCCGGTGAGGTGCTGGAGCTGGTGGAGGAGATGTCTCCCGATGATCGGGTTCGTCTGTTTGACGAGCTGCCGGCCAAGGTGGTCCGGCGGTTGCTGGCGGAGCTGAGCCCATCGGAGCGGCGGGTCACGGCCCAGATGCTCGGCTACGAGGCCGAAACCGCCGGCCGGCTGATGACGACCGAGTTCATCGATCTCAAGGAGTTCCACAGTGCCGCCCAGGCCCTGGAGATCGTGCGGCGCCGGGCCCGCGAAACCGAAACCATCTACAGCCTGTACATCACCGATGCCTCCCGCCATCTCAGCGGCATGCTGTCGCTGCGTGATCTGGTGACGGCCGAACCCGAGAGTCGCCTTGGCGATGTGATGACCCGCGAGGTGGTGAGCGTGGCCACGGACACCGACCAGGAGGAGGTGGCCCGGGTGATCCAGCGCTACGACTTTCTGGCGGTGCCGGTGGTGGATCGGGAGCAGCGCCTGGTGGGGATCGTCACCGTCGACGACGTGATCGACGTGATCCAGCAGGAGGCCACCCGCGACCTCTATGCCGCCGGTGCGGTGCAGGCCGGCGATGAGGACGACTATTTCCAGAGCAATCTGTTCACGGTGGCCCGCCGCCGGGTGGTGTGGCTGATGGTGCTGCTGATCGCCAACAGCGGCACCGCCGCCGTGATCGCCTCCGAAGATGCGGTGCTCAAGAAGGTGGTGGTGCTGGCCGCCTTCATTCCGCTGTTGATCGGCACCGGCGGCAATGTCGGTGCCCAGAGCTCCACCGTGGTGATCCGGGGTCTGAGCACCCAGCGCCTGCAGGCTCTGGGGCCGGCGCTGACGATCGGCCGGGAGTTGGTGGCGGGGGCCCTGCTGGGCCTGCTGATGCTGATCGTGGTGGTGCCCTGGGCGGCTTATGTGTCCCACAGCTGGGTGGTGGCCGCCGCCGCCGGCATCAGCCTGGTGGCGATCACCACCCTGGCGGCCACGGCCGGCGCCGCCTTGCCCTTGCTGTTCAACCGCCTCGGCCTCGATCCCGCCCTGATGTCGGCCCCGTTCATCGCCACCGCCACCGACGTGGCTGGGGTGTTCATCTACCTGCACACGGCGGGCTGGCTGCTCAACCGGATGCCGGCTGGCGGCTGAACGGCGACGCCTTAGCGGGCCAGAGCTGTCTTAGCGTGGGTCTTCCGCGGGATTCCGGCGAAAGATGAGAGGAATTCACACTTCTTCAGGTTAGGCTTCACACACCTTTACGGACCAAGCCGTGGTCGTTGCCGTTTTTCAGGACAGGGTGGCCGATTCCCTGCCTCCAGAGAGGGCTCTCAGTGAGCCCACCGAGGTGGACAGTGTCTCGCTCACCATGCCTCGCAGCGCATCTGCTTCGTCAGCGCGGCAGATGCCGTCGATCGACGGTGATCTGGTGCGCTCCTACCTGCGGGACATCGGCCGGGTGCCGCTGCTCAGTCATGAGCAGGAGATCACCCTGGGCCGGCAGGTGCAGGAGCTGATGCAG